>NZ_JBEYUH010000015.1:0-120470 GCF_040643435.1 Rhodococcus sp. NPDC047139 | reverse complement strand
CGCCCAGTCCTCCACAGTGATCACTCCTCAATCGTCGAGTGGAGTGCTCACTTTTCGACCGGAATACCTGCTCAACCTTCAACCGGAGCCGACAGATAGATCATCTCCGCAATCATTGATGCAGGTCACCGACCCCCCGGTTGGCGTCATTCCTCCCAACTGCGATGTCAGCCGACATCGACAGTCCTACAGGTGAGACGAAAGCAGCACGATCGACGCGTGCCGCCTGATGAAGCGCGACGGTGAGTCCAGCGCATCCGCAGCTGTTCGTAGGTCTTCGTGCCCTATGTCCTGGATCCGATCGGACGTGAGTTCTGCAGCCATCACTTCGTCCAGCTCCGGGCGCATAGCGAGAACTTCACGAATCGGTGCGTAGTCGAGCTGACACCTTCGCTCGCCATCGACGTACGGAGCACTCACCGCCCTGCCTGCCAGATTTTCCGGCAGATCAGCGAGGAGGTTCATTGCTCTACAGGCCTGGCCGCCGGCACTCAGCACGGACACGGCACGCGCTCGAACCTCCGTCGTTGTCGTCGGGACCTTTGCAAACGCAAGGATTCGCTCGGCGGCCTGATCGTCAACCTCGCCGATCGCGAGCAGGACGTCAAGAACGCGATCGATGCCACCCGACGCGGCCGCCCCCGAAGGAAGCAGGCCCAGCGCGGCGACAACGCGTGAAACACCCATCGGTCCGGCGGCAACCAACAGACGGTGCGCCAGGCGATGTTGTTCGCGGGAATCGGCATGTACGAGCATCTCGACCAGCTGCTCGACTTGTTCAGGCTCCGACAGTCGAGAAAGTTGGTCCTCGATCTCCGCAAGCCGGTACAGCTCCGGGAACAGCGTTGCAAGTTGCTCGACGGTGAGTGAATTCCTCATCGCGGCAACGGGATCATCCGGATCGTGGACTACGACCGCGAACGCTTCGTTGACCGCACCAGATCTGATCAACGCTCGGGTCGCGCGGCGGGATGCGCTCACCAGACTCTCGCGGAACCGGACGGTGACCGAATCCCAGAGGTAGTCACCAAGACCAACGGAAGCGGTCAGCGTCTCAGCCCACTTGTCACCCGTGCTTGACCAGTCGACCTGCACCGGCCAACTATCGACGTCCCATCCCCGATCAGCCACAGCGTGATCCGGTACGCCTGTGCCCACCCGGATGGCTGGCCACAGGAACAGCATGTCCCGCGCATGAGTATCGGTCAGCGCAGCGCCGTACACCGCCGACCCCGCAGGCCGCGTCGTGACTTCCCGGACCGCAGAGACGATCTCCTCGGTGAGATCACCTTCCAGGCGACCCCAGTCGACTGCGCTCATCCCTATCCCTCCCCCGGTGCCGACGCGACATCAGTGGTCATGTCAGAGAGATCCCGATCTTGTCCGCCATCACCCGGATCATGTGCTGCACGCCGATTTCGTTGCGCCCGATGGCCATGTGGTCATGCTGCCCGCGGCGCACTCCTTCACCGCACTGAGGGAGCATCGCGAAGTCTTCGTCCCGAACAGCGGCATGAACCTCTGCGAATATGCCGGCATACATCTCCACCTGCTCAGGACTCTCCGCAGGGTACTTCGCCATCCAACTGTGCCGCACAACGCAACTCGTGGCCGAATCACCCGGCAAAATGTCGATGACCTCGACTCCTACAGGACTGTTGGCCAGGATGAGGTTGGGATAAACCCAATAGATGATGCCCATCTGCGCAGTCGGGTCATCCCACGAGTCGTCTTCCTCCATACCCTCGAGGTCCCGAACCCAGTTGAACGGGAAGCCGATACGGTGGTGCGGGCCGAACTCGTCGTAGACGTGGGTGTTCGCGATGGTGTTCTGGCCGATGACGCTGTTGCCGTGGACGAATGGAAAGTGGTAACCCTCGGCGAAGGCTTCGAGCGCACCCTTCCAGCTGACGGCGGAGTTCAGGGATCGCTCGTCGTGGTACTGGTAGTCCTGATAGTTCCACCGTGCGAGTTCGGCACCGCACTCACCCAGGTGCGTGTCCAGATCCATTGGCGCATCGGCATTGAGGACACCCCAGATGAATCCGTGACGTTCCTCGCTGGGTAGCTCGACCAGACCGTATTCGTCTCGATTGACGTCGTCGAACCCTGCCTTGCCCGGAATCCCGCGCAGCTGTCCATTGTTGTCGTAAACCCATGCGTGGTACGGGCATGTGAATCGTCGGCTGTTCCCTGCCCCGCAAGCCGGCATCGCGCCACGGTGGCGGCAGTAGTTCAAGAAGACGTGAGCCTGCCCGTCACGGTCACGGGTGATCAGCAACGAATCGTCGAGCACCGTGCGCACGACATAGTCATGATTCTTCGGGATCTGAGCTGATGCCAGCAGAGCAAGCGGCGTCTCCCTCAACAGTTGGTTCCGTTCGTACTCGGCGATCTTGTCATCGCGGTAATACGACAGGGGCACCCGCAGTGTCGACTCGGCCATGTCCGTGGTGTTTGCAACTGCCAAGTCCAATGCTCGTCGAGTCAGCTCAACTCCGAACGGACTGGGGGTCGGTCCCGTGCTCGGTGTGGGGTTCTCGAACGTCGTCATGCCAGGTCCTCTCGTCACCAGTGCCCTTGTCGATGACAATACATGAAACACGTTCTATGTCTAGTCGTTCGCGTCCCCGATCCAATACGCCACTAGGATCGACGAGCACGACACAATGGACAGGTGCGTACACATGGATGGGCCGGCCTTATTCCCCCGGCCGACGACGACGAGGCTGCGAACCGCATCATCGCCGCCGCCGGAGAGCTGATGGAGTCGGGTGCAACCGATGTGAACATCCGTCAGGTCGCACAGAAGCTGGGCATCGCTCGCCAGACCGTCTACCGGTACTTTCCCAACAGTCAAGCGCTGCTCATCGCGACAGCTCAACACGCCACCAACGAGTTCCTCGACGACTTGGCGCAGTCACTTGAAGGTCTCACCGAACCTTCCCACGCGATAGTCGAGGCAGTCGCCCTAACCTTCGAGCGCCTTCAAGATAATCGCCGATTCGCCCTGCTGTTCGTTCAACCGGACAACACAGAACTCACCGCCGAGGTCACCGCTACGCGGTCCATCGCCACAGGACGCGTGATCGTCGACCACCTTCCGATCGATTGGGCCGGACATGGATGGACGGACGCCGACATGAATGAGCTCGTCGAAGTCATGCTCCGGTTCGTCCAGTCACTCCTCGTCGACCCGGGCGACCCTCCTCGTCCCCCAAAAGAGCTACGCGCATTTCTGCATCGGTGGGTTGGAACGGCCATCGAGGCGAAGAATTCGACGTCCACGTCGGTGGCCCGAGTTCAGTCCTGAAAATCGGAGCGTCACTGAGCACCGAACGAGTTGCGTGGCAGGCATTTACAACGTTGTGGCGTCCATATCGGAATATGCAGGGATCGAATATGCAGGGTTACCAGTACGGAAATACAGAAATACTCTATTTCAGCGAGAGTGGAATTCCGGCGACCACGAGCACCGTCGACTCGCTCGCTTCTGCCACTTTTGCATTGAGCCGGCCGAGCAGGTCGCGGAACAACCGCCCCGAGGCTGTCGCGGGGACCACGCCACTGCCGACCTCGTTGCTCACAGCGACCACCGGCACCGCACACTTCCGCCACGCCGCAATCAGCTCGTCCACGTCGGCGTCGACGGGGCCGGTGTCGCCACCCTCCCAGACGGCGTGGCGATCCAGCCTCGCGGTCAACCATGTCCCGAGGCAATCGATCAGGAGCGGCTCCGTGGCGGCGCGCAACACCTCGGCGACATCGACCGTCTCGACTGTCGACCAGGAGTCCGGACGTCTTTCCCGGTGGAGAGCAACACGTTTCGCCCACTCCTCGTCGTCGACCCGGTTGCCGCCGGTGGCGACATAGATAACGGACGGATACGACGCGAGCAATTCCTCCGCGTGCCGCGACTTGCCCGAACGCACTCCACCGAGCACCAGCGTGCGATGCGATGCGGCTGACGTCCCGCCGCCCACGTACACCACCTCACCATCCCTTCCGGGACGAGAACCTAATGGTCGCAACCGATCCCGAAGAACTTCGATGGGCGGGTTGTGATGCCCGAGATGAACGGCGACCACATCGGTGTCTGCCGTGACGGCACTCGCACTGCGCAAGCCGTCCACCATCGCACCGAACTCGGGAAGCCCGAGGTGACCGTCGGACAGCCGGGGACGGTCACCGAAGGTTTCCTCGAGGAACACCGCATCGAACCGTGCGCCGCGCACGGCGTCGAACCATTCGTGCGGCCACATCCCCGTGTCGCACGCCCACAGCAATCGTGTGCCATCCGGCCCCGACAGGTCGTACAGGACTGCGTCACCGTCGCGGAACACCTTGTGCCGAGCGGGGAGAACGCGCACCGAATACCCACCGGCGGTGACCGAATCCCCGGCCTCGACGGGCACGAAACGCACCGGATCGTCCGGACCCACCCACGGGCGGCACACGTCGAGCGCGTCGGCAGGACCGATCACCTCGAGTTCGGCGCTCCCTTCGACCCACGATCGGAACAGCAACGCCTGCGGCCCCAGGTGATCGGCGTGCGCATGCGTCAGGAGGACGTGCCGCACGTTCACGAGCGACCTGCCGTACCTCACCGCAGCGCGTGGCGTCTCCGGGCCGCAATCGAGCAGCAGCACGTCGTCGACGAGCGCGGCGGTCTGTCCGCGTATTTCTCCGCGGCGTGCGGCGTCCACACAGGATACGCACGTGCAGAACGGATTCGGCCATCCGTCCGCTGCACCGGTGCCCAGCAGCACGACCTCCATCAGTACTCCTTCGCACTGTCGCGGAGCGGGATTACGGCACGACCTCCCGGCCGGTCGAGAATCTCGACGCGGGCACCGTAGACCTGCGCGATGCGGTCGGCGGTGAGCACGTCGTCGGGAGCTCCGTCGGCGACGACGTGTCCGCGATCGAGGAGTACGAGCCGTTCCCCGTACTGCGCGGCGGAGGTCAGATCGTGCATCGCGGCGATGACAGTGAGGTCGCCTTCGGTGCGCATCGAGTCGACGAGTTCGAGCACCTGTTGCTGGTGCCCGATGTCGAGTGCGCTGGTGGGTTCGTCGAGGAGCAGCACCCGCGGTTGCTGGGCGAGAGCGCGCGCGAGCACGACGCGCTGCAGTTCACCGCCGGACAGTTCGGTGGCGAGGCGCGGGGCGAACGCTTCGAGCTCGAGCCGTTCGACGACGCGGTCCACCACCTCGCGGTCGTGTGCGGTCTCGGAACCGAAGCGCGGAATGTGCGGGGTGCGGCCGAGGTGGATCAGTTCCCGGACGGTGACGCCTTCCGGCACCACCGGGCGTTGCGGCATCAGCGCGACCGCGCGTGCCATGTCCCGACGTCCGGCGCGCCCCGGTGCGACGTCGGCGACCTGCAGGTGACCGGTGGCCGGCACGAGACCTGCGAGGACGTGCAGGAGAGTGGTCTTACCCGACCCGTTGGGTCCGACCAGCGATACCCACGATCCCGCGGTGACGTTCAGGTCCACCCCGTGCAGAACCTCGACACCGCCGCGTTCGGCACTGAGTTGCCGGCACGAGACCGTCACGGTCCCGGTGGTGAGGACATCGCTTTTCATCGGACACCTCGGCTACGTCTGAGCACGACGAGAAAGAAGGGCGCGCCGATCGCCGCCGTCACGACGCCGATGGGCAGTTCGGCGGGCGACATGACGGTGCGGGCCAGGACGTCCGCGAGGACGAGGAAGGATGCGCCCACCAGCAGCGACAGCGGCAGCAGGAGCCGGTGGCCGGGTCCGACGAGCAGCCGTACGGCGTGGGGCACGACGATGCCCACGAAACCGATAAGACCGCTCGCGGAGACGACGGCAGCGGTTCCGAGCGTCGCGACACACACCAGTAGCAGCCGTACGCGCGCCGGGTTGATCCCGAGGCTCGCGGCTTCGACGTCGCCGACCGCCATGACATCGAGTGTGCGCCTGTGCAGCGCGATGATCGCGACGGTGACCACGACGTACGGCAGGACCACCACGACGTCGGACCAGCCGTCGGTGGACAGGCGCCCGAGCATCCACGAGTACACCTGCCGCAGGGTGTCCTCGTGCACCTGCATGAAGAACGTCTGGACCGCGTTGGTGAATGCTGCGACAGCAACTCCGGCGAGGATGATGACGACTTCCGACCGGCTTCCGCCGACCGTGCGGCCGAGCGAATAGGTCGCGCCGACTGCGAGCAGTCCGCCGGCGAACGCCGCGACGGGGACACCGGCGAACCCGGCCGCGCCGCCCACGACGATGGCGAGGGTGGCGCCGAGACCGGCACCGCTGGACACCCCGAGCAGGTAGGGATCGGCGAGCGGATTGCGGAAGACCCCTTGGTAGGCCGCACCGGCGATGGCCAGCATCGCCCCGACCAGCACCCCGAGCACGACGCGCGGCATCCGGATGTTCCACAGGATCGCCTGCTGACGCACACTCAGCCCCGACTCGACGTCGACGAACGGGAGCCGATCGACGATCTCGAGGAGAACCCCACCCGGAGTGAGTCCGGCAGGACCGACGAGGATGCCGGCCAGCATCGCAGCGAGAAGGAGGAGCACCGAGCCTGCCAGAACGAGCGCATGGCGCGGCCGTACCCGCACACCATCGTGCGACAGTGCGCGGGTACTGCGTTGCAACGGCGAGATCAAGGCGTGGGCGCAGCCGTGGGGATACCGCCCACGATCCGGGCGGTCTCACGCATCAGATCCACCACTCGCGGGCCCCAGCGACTCGCGATGTCCTCGTCGACGACGTACACATGACCGTCGCGGACCGCGGTGAGCTCGTTCCATCCCGCACGCTCTGCGACGACCTCGGGCGTGACGCCGCAGCACTGTCCGTCGGCCAGGAAGATCACGTCGGGGTTCTTCTCGAGGATGTACTCGGCCGACAGCTGCGGGTAACCGTTGCCGCCGGTCGCGATCGAGGTCAGCCCCAGCATCGAGTAGATCTCGCCGATGTAGGTGTCGTCGGTGACGGTGTAGAAGCTGTCGTCGAGCTCGTGGTAGTAGGTCAGCGGGGTCTCCCGCTCGGGCAGACCGGCGAGAATCTCGTCGATGTCCGTCTTCATCTGCGCTACGAGCTCGGCCGCCTCGCCGACGTGTCCGGTGGCGGCTCCCAGTTGCTCGAGTTGCGCGTAGGTGTCGTCCAGGTTCTCGGCGGCCGGAAGGATCAATGTCTCGACTCCGGCCTGTTCGAGCCCGGCGACAAGGTCTGCGGTATCTGCGTTGACGACGACCAGGTCGGGTTCGTAGCCGAGAATCGCTTCGACGTTCGGGTTGTAGCCCGACAGCTCCGTGACCGGCACGCCCGCCGGATAGTCGGACTGGTCGTCGACTGCGATGACCTGGTCACCGGCACCGACGGCGAAGAGCATCTCGGTGTTGGTCGGGCTCAGCGAGATGATCGCCCGTGGGACGTCGGCGGACGTCTCGGAGGTCCCATCGCCGGTCGGCGTCGGGTTGTCGCTGCCACATGCTGCGGTCAGCAGCGCGAATATCGTGATGCCGGCGGCGAGCAGCCGACGGTTGTTGTCGAGGGGCACAGCCATCCTCCGTTACTCGGAGGACGAAAACAGTACGGCTGCAACGACGCGTTGCGGCACGTCACCGTCCTTCGTCCGAGGACCAGTACGTACGGACCCCCTGCGCCGGCTGACCTGGCTCACCCGATGACGGGCTCACAGTTGCGGGACAGCGCCGGATTCTCACCGGCTTCACCGAAAACGCAGCGGGTGTCCTACCGACTCGGCAGGACACCCGCAGCGTAGCTCACGGCTTCCCAGGTCAGGACAGCGCCTGCTGGAGATCTTCGAGCAGGTCCTCGGGATCCTCGAGACCGACGGACAACCGCACGACACCGTCGGACAGTCCGATCGCGGCCCGTCCCTCCGGTCCCATCGCGCGGTGCGTGGTGGTCGCAGGATGCGTGATCAACGACTTGGAGTCGCCGAGATTGTTCGAGATGTCGACGATGCGCAGCTTGTTCAGCAACTCGAAGGCACGCTTCTTGCCGACGCCCTCGGGGGCGTCGAGTTCGAAGGTGATGATCGTGCCACCGCCGCTCATCTGCGACTTCGCGAGTTCGTACTGCGGGTGCGATTCGAGATAGGGGTACTTGACCCAGCGCACGGCATCCTGCGATTCGAGGAACTGCGCGATTCGCAGCGCCGAATCGACCGAGGCACGCAACCGGACGGGCATGGTCTCGAGACCCTTGAGCAGCGTCCACGCGTTGAACGGGCTCAGCGACGGTCCGGTGTGGCGGATCAGTTGCTGCACGGGTCCGTCGATGTAGTCCTTGGGCCCGAGGATCGCGCCGCCGAGCACGCGGCCCTGGCCGTCGATGTGCTTGGTGCCCGAGTACACGACGATGTCGGCGCCGAGATCGAGGCTGCGCTGCAGCAGCGGAGTGGCGAAGACGTTGTCCAGCACCACCTTTGCACCGGCAGCATGCGCCATCTCGGAGACACGGCGGACGTCGACGAGGGTCTGCATGGGGTTCGACGGGGTCTCGAAGAAGACCGCGGTGGTAGGCACCGACAGCGCCTTCTCCCACTGGTCGAGGTCTTCACCGTCGACGAACACCGTCTCGACACCCCAGCGGGGCAGGATCTCGTTGCAGACGACGAAGCACGAACCGAACAGACTGCGCGCCGCGACCAGGCGGTCGCCCTTGCCGAGCAGCGCCGCGAGCGCGGTGAACACCGCGGACATGCCGGACGCGGTGGCGAACGCCCCCTCGGCGCCGTCGAGCAGGCGCAGACGTTCCTCGAACATCTTCACCGTCGGGTTGCCGTAGCGGGAGTAGACGAAATGGTCGACATCGCCGGTGAAGGCGGCCTCGGCGGCTTCGGCGGACTCGTAGACGAATCCGGAATTGAGGTAGAGGGCCTCGGAGGTCTCCTCGAAACCGGACCGGAGGGTACCGCCGCGCACGCCGAGCGTCGCGGGACGGACGGTGTCGGGAAGCGCACGCTGGAAGGCGCCTCCCTGGGGGATGGAACTCACGACTGCCTCCACGGCAGGCCTGCGGCCCGCCAACCGTCGGCGCCGCGATGGCCTTCGCCGTCGAGAGCGCCTTCGAATCCTTCGAGAACGTTGTAAGCGGGGCTCAGGCCCGCGGCGGTGGCGGCTACTGCCGCACCGATCGAGCGCTGACCCGAGCGACACAGGAAGATCACCGGCCCGTTGCCGATACCCGCAGCCCTCAGATCCTCGACGAAGGTCGGGTTCGGGGCGCCGTCGGGGTAGCGAACCCACTCGACGAACACGGTCCGGCGACCGAGTGACGAGGTCTCCGGGACCCCGACGTACTTCCACTCGGCTTCGGTACGCACATCGACGAGCACGGCATCCGGATCGCTGTGCAGCAGGTCCCATGCCTGCTGCGGCGTTATATCACCTGCGTAGCTCACCGGGACATGTTTTCACAGTTCGAGTCGGGACGTGCACGCGGCACCGCTCAGAACCGGCAGATCCGCCAGACGTCGTCGACGCGCACGACCTGCCACGTCGCGGTCTGCGTCTCCCCGTCGACGCCCGTCCTGACGTCCACGGTGGCCCTGTCCGCGTCGACGGAGACGTTCTGGGCGGCCTGCAACTCCACGGGCCCGTCGACGTCCGCGAGCGGCGCTTCGTCGGCCGGCAGATCGCCGCAGCGCAGACGGTCGAGGATCGGTTCGTCGTTCTCGTTGTGGGCGGCGACGTAGTCGTTGACGGCACGGCGCACCATCTCCTCCTCGGAGACACCGTCACCCGCGGGAGAGAAGATCTGTGCACCGAAGACGATGAGCAGGAGCGCCACGAGGACCGCGAGTGCCCCGAGGAACGGGCCGGCACTGCTCCTGGTGGGGCCGTCCGGGTCCGGACCGGGATCGGGTTCGGGTTCGGGTGCTCCGCGCTTGGCCATGTGGCCGATCCTAGTGCGAGCAGAATCGGGGCCTGTCACGAGCATTTGCCCTAAAAACCCTCTCGAGGTAGGAATTGTGCATGGCCACCACGCAGCTCGTTCGACGCCTCGCCGTCGACCTGTGTCGTTTGGGTGCCCACATGTGTTGTCGCTGAAGCGATTCGCTCGACGGCTCGATGATTCCTAATTCGCCGTCATCCCCGCGCGACCTGCGCCGAGCCCGCTGAGGGCAGCCTTAATTTAAGCTGGATATGTCCGTCCGCACACCGAAGAGGTAGTTGATCCCCTGATGACCGATCAGACTCGTCCCCTTCGCGTCGCGATCGTCGGTGCCGGTCCCGCCGGTATCTACGCCGCAGACGCACTCATGAAGTCCGACACTGCGCAGGATCCCGGGGTCAGCATCGACCTGTTCGAGCGCATGCCGGCCCCGTTCGGGCTGATCCGCTACGGTGTCGCGCCCGACCATCCGCGCATCAAGGGCATCATCACCGCCCTGCACAAGGTGCTCGACAAGCCACAGATCCGCCTGCTGGGCAATCTCGACTACGGCACCGACTTCAACCTCGACGACCTGCAGCGTTTCTACGATGCGGTGATCTTCTCCACCGGCGCGAACGCGGACCGCGCGCTGAACATCCCCGGCATCGACCTCGACGGCAGCTTCGGCGCCGCCGACTTCGTGTCGTGGTATGACGGACATCCCGATGTTCCCCGCACCTGGCCGCTCGACGCCGAAAAGGTTGCCGTCCTCGGTGTCGGCAACGTCGCCCTCGACGTGGCCCGTGTGCTCGCCAAGACCGGCGACGAACTGCTGCCCACGGAGATCCCGCCAAACGTCTACGAGGGCCTGAAGAACAACAAGGCCGTCGAGGTGCACGTCTTCGGTCGCCGCGGCCCCGCGCAGGCCAAGTTCACGCCGCTCGAACTTCGCGAACTCGACCATTCCCCCACGATCGAGGTCATCGTCGATCCCGAGGACATCGACTACGACGAGGCCTCCGAGCAGGCACGTCGTAACTCCAAGCAGGTCGACATGGTCGCCAACACCCTGCAGGACTGGGCCATCCGCGACGTGGGAGACCGCCCGCACAAGCTGTTCCTGCACTTCTTCGAGTCGCCGCACGAGATCCTCGGCGAGAACGGCAAGGTCGTCGGGCTGCGCACCGAGCGCACCGAACTCGACGGCACCGGCAACGTCCGCGGTACCGGAAAGTTCAAGGACTGGGATGTCCAGGCCGTTTACCGCGCAGTCGGCTACCTGTCGCAGAACATCGCCAAGCTGCCCTTCGACGAGCAGGCCGGCACCGTCCCCAACGAGGCCGGACGTGTTCTCGCCGACGAGAGCGCCGAGGGTCAGGGCCGGTTCATGCCGTACACCTACGTCACCGGCTGGATCAAGCGTGGCCCCGTGGGCTTGATCGGCCACACCAAGGGCGACGCGAACGAGACCGTGGCGAACCTGCTCGAGGATCGTGCCGCCGGTCGCCTGAACACCCCCGAGGATCCCTCCGAGGACGCGATCGTGAAGTTCCTCGAGGACAAGCAGCTGCCGTACACGACCTGGCAGGGCTGGTACCGCCTCGACGCCCACGAGCGCAGCCTCGGCGAAGCCGAAGGCCGTGAGCGGGTCAAGGTCGTCGAACGTGAGGACATGTTCCGCGCCTCGGAGCCGCACAAGTCCTGATCTTCCCGGCCCGAGCCACCGGGCCCGACCGACCTCCGCCCGGCGACGCCATATGCGTCGCCGGGCGGAGCTGTATGTGGCGGTGACCCTTCTCATAGCCGGCTCGGCATCGGCCGACGCGTCGTCGCACCGAGCGCGATCGCCATCGCCGGTGAGGTCCACACCACTCCGTTCCGTGGACGCCAGGTCGGCGGTGTCCTGACGATCCGACACGCGAGAAGCTCGTTTGCCGGCTGCGTTCGTTCCTCACTGGGGCGAACGTGCCTCTGCCACCACCGCGAGGTCGACGAAAGATGACGGCTCGGGCAGGTTCTCGTAACCGCCGAGCGTGAGCGCATTCCACATGGGCCCCTCCATCTGGGCCACATCCATCGAGAAGAGTCCGCTCGGGCTCTCGATGAGCGGCACCTGAAGCTCTGCCTGGCGAACCTGCTGCGCTTCCTCCAGCCCCAGGTCGACACCGTACTTCCCGACCGCGAGTTGTGCCGCGGACACAGGATCGGCGAGGTAGTCCTGCCAGCCACGCATGGTCGCGCGCATGAATCGCACGATCTTGTCGCGGTTCCCGTCGAGGGCGGCGCGCTCGACGAACACGACGTCGGCGTATTGCGTCGAACCGAGTTCGGCGAAGGTAACCACCTCGTACCCATCACCCTTCCGCAGGCCGTACTGCTGCTCGAGGGTGATCGGCTGGTTGGTGACGAAACACGTGTAGCAGTCGCCCTGGCCCTCGATCAGCGGACTCGGGTCGAATCCGACCGGAGTGAAGTCGTACACCGGGTCGAGTCCGGCTCCGATAAGCACCGCGTCGAGGGTGGTCTGAATGCCTTCCTGACCGAGGATGCGGGCAGTCGCGAGGTCTTGCGGAGTCCGAATCGGTTTGCCGGACAACGACAACAGTCCTGCGGGTGACACCTGGAACTGGGCGCCGAGCGCCACGAAGTCGTTGCCCTGACCGATCGCGGTGTACAGGTCGGGCGCACCGGCTGCGACACCGATGTCCGCGGACCCCGCAGCGACGGCCTGCATGGGAGTGGGCGAGTTCGGTCCGCCCCCTTGGAATTCGACGGTGAGCCCTTCTTCGGCGTAGTAGCCCTTGTCGTCCGCGATGTAATATCCGCCGAATTCGGTGTTGAGAATCCAGCCGAATGCGACTCGCACAGTGTCGGAATCGCTTGCGGCGTCACCCGATCCACATGCGGCGAGGGTGCCTGCGGTAGCGAATCCGAGAGCACCGACAGCGGTCCCGCGCAGGAAGGTGCGACGGCTCAGGCCTGCGCGGGTGAAAGGATGAGCGGACATGAAGGCTCCTGATGAGGGTCGAAGTGAGGAGGCGATCGGTCAGGTCAACCGGGCAACGGCCCGGTCGGCCACGGCACGTGCCGCGAAGAACAGAGTTGTGGAGACCACCGTGGCTACCACGGCGACGCCCCACGCCTGCTGGTTCTGGCTGTAGGTGATGGAACTGGAGAACATCTTCCCGAGACCGACTGCGCCCATGAGGTATTGGCCCAGCAGCACGGCCAGTACCGCGGTCGGTGCGCTCACCCGCAGGGCGACGAGGAGTCCCGGCAGTGCGTGTGGAAGCAGCAACCGCGTCAACCGCACCGCTTTGTTCGCCCCGAGGACCGTGTACACATCGCCGAGCGATGCCGGTGGAGTGGCCAGTCTGGCGCCGACGAACACGAAGGCGGGCAGAAAGCAGATGATGGCGGTGACGACGAAGACCGTGAGCTGTCCGTACCCGAGCACACGGGCGAGCACGGGGATCATCGCCACGACGGGCACCGAGTTGAGAAGCAATGCCATCGGCGTGAGCACTCCCGCGACGAGGCGGGACGACCACACCAGCACAGCGCAGGTTCCCCCTGCCAGAAGACCTGCGGCGAGCCCGCCCAGGGACAGGCCGAGCGTCGGTAGCAGCGCGGTGACATACGCGTCCCGATCCCGGACGATCGCGGCGAACACGTCCTGTGGGTAGGGCATCACGATCTGGTTGAAGTCGTTGACGGCGACCACGGCCCACCATACGAACAGCAGGACGGGCAGAATCCAGTACCGCACCACGGCGGCACGCACGGCGCTCACGAAAACCTCCGGTGCACCGGAATCGCCACTATCCGGACGGCGGTGTACGCCGCCAGTGACAACATCACACATCCGATGGCCGCCGCCCACAGCAGCGGAATCTGATAGTTGTTCATCGCGCTGACCAGCAGCACTCCGAGTCCTTTGGGCGCACCGAACCATTCACCGAGCACCGCCCCGAGGACGGCGGCCGTCACGGCCAGCCCGGCTCCGTCCGTCACCAGCGGCGCGGTGTGCGGGAGTTGCAGGAACCGCAGCCGCGACCACCGGGACGACCCCAGCGCGGCGTGTACATCGGATTGCGCTGCCGGTACCGACGCCAACCCCGCGGAGGTCGCGACGAAGATCGCGAATCCGGCACCCATGGCGGCGACGACCGTCGCGGTGTGGACGCGCCCGACCGTACTGACCAGAAGCGGCGCGATCGCGATGAGCGGTACCGCATGCACAATCGTGGCGAGTCGGTCGAGGCCCGGCGCGGTCCACCGCGCCACCACGGTGACGCATGCGAGCGCCCCGCCCACGATCGTCCCCAGTACGAAACCCGTCAGTGCCGACATGGCGGTGGCACCGAACGCCCGCAGGAGCGTCGCTTGCACGCTGTCGCTGCCTGCCACGTATGCGACGACCTCGGTGAGCGGTGGCCAGTTCTTCCCGAACAACTGCAGGCGGCCGATCATCTCGAACAGCACGAGCAGTGCAGCGCCGCCGGCGATGTTCGAGGCCACAGCCGGAAGACGGACTGCGCGGACGGAAACCGGGATCACGTCGCGGGTCCGTCGAGCAACGCGGTGAGCCGGTCGACGATCTCGTGGAACGTGGCGTCGCGAGTCACTTCCGCCGGGCGGGGCCGGGCAAGCTCGACGTGCTCGAGGTGCCGTACCCGCCCCGGCCGGCCGGTGAGCACCACGATCCGGTCGGCGAGCAGAACGGCTTCCGCGACGTCGTGGGTCACCAGTACCGTCGTGGAGCCCGCATCCGCCCAGATGCGCGCGAGTTCGAAGTTCATCCGCCGGCGCGTGACCGCATCGAGCGCCCCGAACGGTTCGTCCAGGAGCAGCACGTCGGGATCGAGGGCGAGCGCCCGGGCGATGGCCACACGCTGGCGCATCCCCCCGGACAACTGCTTCGGCAGCGCCTTCTCGAAACCGCTGAGCCCCACGAGTTCGATGAGTTCGGCAACGCGATCGGAGTCGACGGCGCGTCCGGCGATGCGGAACGGCAACGCGATGTTGTGCCACACATCCGACCACGGCATCAGCGCGTGTTCCTGGAATGCGACACCGAGCCTGCGCGAGGCCACGAGATCGGCGGGTCCCTTACCCTCGATCAGAACGGTTCCCCCAGTGGGTTCTTCGAGACCGGCGAGCAGGCGCAGCACTGTGGATTTGCCGCATCCGGACGGGCCGAGCAGCGCGACGAATTCACCTCGCTCAACGGTGAGATCGAACGCTTCGACGGCGGTGAGGTCGCCGCGACGCCGGCCGAGCGGGTACGCCTTGGAGACAGCCTTCAGCTCGATGGCGGCCGTGGGTTGCCTGTCGGCGACTTTCGTTGCGGCCTCCGCGTATGCCGTTCCGCGGTGCAGGGCGGCACCCATGGCGGGGCTCAGCCGGCCAGCGCCGCGAGATCGGGTACGACGATGTCGAGTTGTTTCGCCGGCACAGCCACCGCGTCGGTCGTCCAGCCCCAGATCGAGTAGAGCTCCCTCGCCGGATCGGTGTATCCGTCGCGTCCGTGCAGCAGCCGGTAGTTGTCGAGGCAGATCATGTCGCCGGCAGCCGCGCGGAACATCGGCCCGTTGTCGCGGACGTGCAGCACAGTGTCGCTCCAGCGTTCGATCATCGCCGCGTCCTCGGGCCGCGTCGAACCCGGCACGGGAACGAGATACGGGTGGTACCGGGCTTGCACACGGCCACTGGCCACGGTGCGCACGATGGGTGAGTACGTGCCCTGAGGAAAGTTCGGTTCCGAATGGTCGATGTCGACGCTCCGGCAGAATTCGGCGAGGTCGGCCGTCGCGGGGTCGGCCGCGAGCAGTTCGGACAGCTTCCACGCATCGATGAGGAAGGAGTCACCGCCCGACACTGCGGGGCGTTTGCACCACAGGAACAGATAATCGGGAGCGTAGTCGCCGAAAGCGAAACCGTCGTTGTGCGCGGTCATTCGTTCGCCCGGTTTTCCGAACGAGCGCTTCCGTCCGCGCCCGTCGACGGGCTGCGCATCGACGACAGCGGCTTCACGCTCGTGATTACGCATACTCGCCTCGAACTGCCGACCGAGACGTACCAGCTTGTCACCCAATACTTTCGACGCGAAATCGAGCGCTTGCTCCTCGGTGTGAATCCCTCCGACTACGGCAGCTCCGTCCGCCTCGATCACGGCGCGTGCCTGTATCGGCGTGTCGATCCGTTCGGGCACTACAGCGGCTTCTGTCGATCGTGACGAGAACATCCCACCTCCGATGGAAGCGACGTGACTGTCGGTGGGTTCGACATTGAACCGCTGATGGCAACGACGTTAGGCCCCGGCACATTTCAACGGCGTAACACCTCGGATCGGGCGCGTAAACATCGACGCTTCCGATCGGAGGACGAGGTGGTCTGCTACCAGAACAGCACCGCGGCGAGCCACGCTCCCGCCGCGATCAGCGCCCCGAACAGTTCCACGAGGATCGACAATCCCGCAGCCTTGGTCGCCGCCACGGTGGAACGCCACGCGCCGGCGTGGGTGAGGTGCCGCTGCACCTCCGAGACGTACACGCCCAGCAGGAAGCCGAGTACGAGGCCGATCACCGGGATCACGAAGAACCCCACGATGCCGACCAGGCCGCCGATCATCAGTGCCGCGAAGAGAACGCCGCTCCGCTCAGCCCGCCGTCACAGGCGCTGGCCGCCGGAGGCCTCGATCCGCTGACCGGTGACCCACGCCATCCGGGGATCGAGGATCGCGGCGACGGCCGCCCCGATGTCGTCGGGCTCGCCGATGCGGCCCATCGCGACCGTCGGCAGCAGCACGGCGCGATATCGCTCGTCGTCGCGCACTGCGCCCCCGCCGAAGTCAGTGGCGGTCGCTCCCGGCGCGATAACGTTCACGGCGATGCCGCGGGCGCCCAGATCTTGCGCGAGGTACACCGTGAAGGTCTCCACCGCGCTCTTGACCGCCGCGTACATCGCCATGCCGGGCGCGGCGAAGCGGGTCAGCCCCGTGGACACGTTGAGAATGCGGCCGCCGTCCGCCAGCGCGGGCAACAGCTGCTGGGTCAGCAGCACGACACCCGTGAAGTGCACGGAGACGAGGCGGTCGATGCCGTCTCGGTCGAAGGCCCCCACGGGTGCGGCACCGCCGTAACCGGCGTTGTTCACCAGAACGTCGAAGGTGCCGCGGGCCCACTGGGTGTCGAGGGTCTCGCGCAGCAGCTCCGCGAACTCGGCGAAGGTGTCGGGGGCGGTGGTGTCCAGCGCGAGAGCCACAGCCCGCCGTCCTCGCGCGCGGACTTCGGCGACCACGGCGGCTGCTGCATCCGCATCGCTGCGGTAGGTGAGCACGATGTCGTCGCCGCCGTCGGCGAGGGCGAGGGCGGCGGCGCGGCCCAGCCCACGCGAGCCGCCGGTGATGAGGATGATGCGTTCGTCGGTCATGCCCTCAGGCTCCGCCGCATCCGTCCTCACATCCAGGCCGCAGCGATCGAGGGATCGCGGATACCTGGCTCGGCGCCGCGCACACGAGGAGGATGAGAGCATGCATCAGCTGGCCGAGTTCCTGCGCAAGCGCCGCGAAGCGCTGCAGCCCGAAGACGTCGGACTGCCGCGCGGTCCCCGACGGCGCACGCCCGGGCTGCGGCGGGAAGAGGTCGCCGTGCTGGCGGGCATGTCGACGGACTACCTCAACCGGCTCGAGCAGTCGCGGGGACCGCAGCCGTCCGTGCAGATCCTCGCTGCCCTGGCCCGCGCTCTGCACCTCGACCGCGCCGAGCGCGACCATCTGTTCCGGTTGGGCGGGCACGCCGCTCCCGAGCGGGTCACGGCAGATCTGCACGTCTCACCCGGGATGCAGCGGATCCTCGAGCGTCTCACCGACACCCCCGCGCAGGTCGTGACCGAGCTGGGGGAAACCCTCGCCCAGACCGACCCCGCCCGTGCGCTCCTCGGCGACGCGGGGGAGCTGAGCGGACTGCGCCGCGCCACCGTGTACCGGTGGTTCACCGAGCCGGAATCGCGCGACGTGTACGCGCGCGCCGACCACGACCTGCGGGGGCGCACGTTCGTCGCCGAGCTGCGTGCCGTGTACGCGCGGACCGGCGACCGCTCGCGCGCGGGCGCGATCGTCGCCGAACTCCAGCGGGTGAGCCCGGAGTTCGCGGCCGTGTGGGCCGACCACGAGGTCGCCGAGAAGCATCCGATGACCAAGCGCTTCGCGCATCCCGACGTGGGCGAGCTGACGCTGCACTGCCAGACGTTGCTCGACACCGAGACCGGCCATCGCCTCCTCGTCTTCACCGCCACCCCGGGCACCGACGACGCCGCCAAACTCGACCTGCTGCGCGTCATCGGCACGCAGCTGTCCGCCCGCTGACGCGGTCGACGACGGCGCAGCGCAACCCTGCCTCCTCCCGGGCCGGCGGGTTCGACGCTGAACCGCTGATGGCAACGACGTTAGGTCGCGGCACATTTCAACGGCGAAACACCTCGGATCGAGCGCGCAAACATCACCGATCCCGGCCTGAGCAGGAGGTTGGGCTCTACCAGAACAACACCGCGGCGAGCCACGCTCCCGCCGCGATCAGCGCCCCGAACAGTTCCACGAGAATCGACAATCCCGCAGCCTTCGTCGCCGCCAGGGTGGACCGCCAGGCGTCGGCGTGGGTGCGGTGCCGCTGCACCTCCGAGACGTACACGCCCAGCAGGAAGCCGAGTACGAGGCCGATCACCGGGATCACGAAGAACCCCACGATGCCGACCAGTCCGCCGATCATCAGCGACCTGTTCGGCACACCGGCCTGCTGGAGGCGCCGTCCGGGCCAGGTGTACTTGACGACGGCGGTGACAACGAGCGCGAGCGCAGCGATCGTGAAGACCGTCCAGGCGACGGCACCAGCGGTGACGAACGACCACACCGCGATCGCCGCGAAGATGAGCAGCGTGCCCGGCAGAATCGGCAGGACGATACCGAGGAGCCCGACGAGGATGGCGAGGCCGACGAGGACCTCCGCGCCTGCGCTCATGAAGCAGTGGGCCGTACGCGTGACGCGGCGTCGGTCGCGCGTGCACGTGCGGTCTCGATGTCCGCCGCGGTCGACACCGCGACCCCCATCCGACGCCGGCGGAACGATTCGGGCTTGCCGAACAGTCGCAGGTCCGTCTCGGGCACCCGCAGCGCGTCGGCGACACCCTCGAACACGATGCCGGTGGCGTCGACTCCGCCGTAGATCACCGCGGACGCACCAGGCGTGAGCATCGTGGTGTCGACCGGCAACCCGAGGATCGCGCGCGCGTGGAGTTCGAATTCGGAGTAGCGCTGGGTGCGCAACGTGACCAGGCCGGTGTCGTGCGGCCGAGGGCTCACCTCGGAGAAGTAGACGTCGTCGCCCTTGACGAACAGCTCGACGCCGAACACACCGCGGCCACCGAGCGCGCCGGTCACCGTCTCGGCGACCTCCCGGGCGCGGGTGAGAGCGGCCGCGCTCATCGGTTGCGGCTGCCACGATTCGACGTAGTCGCCGTCGCGCTGCAGATGTCCGATGGGATCGCAGAAATATGTCTCGACCTCGCCCGATTCGCCGATCGCCCGCACGGTGAGCTGCGTGATCTCGTAGTCGAAATCGACGAATCCCTCGACGATCACGGTGCCGTGGTTGATGCGGCCCCCGGCGAGCGCGTACTCCCACGCACCGGCGAGGTCGTCGGCCGAGCGCACCGTCGACTGGCCCTTGCCCGACGAGGACATCACGGGCTTGATCACGCAGGGGAAGCCGACCTGCTCGGCGGCGGCCCGGACCTCGTCGAGGGACTGCGCGAACCGGTACGGCGACGTGGGCAGGCCGAGTTCTTCGGCTGCGAGCCGGCGGATGCCCTCTCGGTTCATGGTCAGCTGGGTCGCGCGGGCGGTCGGGATGACCTCGGCCAGGCCGCGTTCTTCCACCACGGCCAGCGCGTCGGTGGCGATGGCCTCGATCTCCGGCACGACCAGGTGCGGACGCTCGGCCTCGATGATGGCCAGGAGAGCCTCGGGATCACCCATGTCCACCGTGTGAGCGCGGTGTGCGACCTGCTGGCCGGGCGCGTTCGTGTAACGGTCGACGGCGATGACTTCGACGCCGAGTCGTTGCAGCGCGATTATCACCTCCTTGCCGAGTTCACCGGAACCGAGGAGCAGCACACGGGTGGCAGACGGAGAGAGCGGAGTGCCGAGACACGGTGGGACCATAGTGGGACTATATGTGGCATCGATCGCGGCCCTTGGAGGAAAGCGATGTGCAGTGCAGCCCCTCACAGCAGCACCCGGCAGTCCGGCGCCGTCTCGTCCGGCGATGCCCGCGCGGATGTCCGATTCTTCACGCGGGCGGGCGTCGATCCGGCCGACGAGGTGGACTGGCAGCGACGCGACGCCCGCATCGTCCACCACGGCACCGGTGAGGTGGTCTTCGAGCAGACGGGTGTCGAGTTCCCCGCATTCTGGTCCCAGAACGCCACCGACATCGTCACTCAGAAGTATTTCCGGGGCCAGCTGGGCAGCGACCAGCGCGAACAGTCGTTGCGCGAGGTCGTGGCACGGATCGTCGACACGATCACCACGTGGGGCCACACGGACGGGCACCTCGACGATCCGGAAGCGTTCGCCGCCGAATTGACCTTCCTGCTGCTCCACCAGCGTGCCTCGTTCAACAGCCCGGTCTGGTTCAACATCGGCGTGCCGAACACCCCACAGCAGGCCAGTGCCTGTTTCATACTCTCGGTCGACGACAGTATCGACTCGATTCTCGAGTGGTACCGACAGGAAGCGGTCATCTTCAAGGGCGGCTCCGGGGCCGGGGTGAACCTCTCGCGAATCCGCTCGTCGGCCGAACCACTGACCGGAGGTGGTAAGGCATCCGGACCGGTCAGTTTCATGCGTGGCGCCGACGCCTCCGCCGGCACGATCAAGTCCGGCGGCAAGACCCGGCGGGCCGCGAAGATGGTGATCCTCGATGCCGATCATCCCGATATCGAGGAGTTCGTCGACTGCAAGGCGATCGAGGAGCGCAAGGCACGGGCGCTCGCGGAGGCCGGCTTCGACATGGGCCTCGACGGCACCGACATCCATTCGGTGCAGTACCAGAACGCAAACAACTCGGTTCGCGTGACCGACGAGTTCATGCACGCCGTGGTGGCGGACGCACAGTGGCCACTGCGCGCCGTGACGACCGGCGAGACGATCCGGACGGTGCGGGCACGAGAGTTATTGCAGCGCATATCGTCTGCCACCTGGGAATGCGCCGATCCGGGGATGCAGTACGACACGACGATCAACAGTTGGCACACCGCATCTTCGACAGGCCGGATCAACGCGTCGAATCCGTGCTCGGAGTACATGCACCTCGACGACTCGGCCTGCAACCTCGCGAGCCTGAACCTGCTCACCTTCCTCCGCGAGGACGGCGCCTTCGACGTCGGCGGCTTCCGGCACGCCGTGGCGGTGATGCTCACTGCCCAGGAGATTCTCGTGGGGCGTGCCGACTATCCCACCGAAAGGATCGGGCAGACATCGCGGCGATTCCGGCAGCTCGGACTCGGGTACGCCAACCTCGGTGCACTGCTCATGGCTTCGGGCCTGCCCTACGACAGCGAGGCGGGTCGCGCGACCGCCGCGGCGATCACCGCACTGATGACCGGACACGCCTACGCCGTCTCCGCCGACCTGGCGAGGCGTCTCGGCCCGTTCGACGGGTTCGACGCGAACCGCGCACCGATGCTGGACGTGCTGGGCAAACATCGCGGTGCGCTCGACGATATCGACGCCGATCTCGCCCCCGCCGACGTGCTCACGGCGGCGAGGCGGGCGTGGGATCGCGCGGTGGCCGACGGCACCGAGCACGGTGTGCGCAACAGTCAGGTCAGCGTGCTGGCCCCCACCGGCACGATCGGGCTCGCGATGGACTGCGACACCACCGGTATCGAACCTGATCTCGGCCTGGTGAAGACCAAGAAGCTCGTCGGGGGCGGAACTCTGACCATCGTCAATCGCAGTGTGCCACGGGCGCTGTCGCGTCTCGGCTACAGCCCGTCGGAGGTCGCCGACGTCGTGGCCCATCTCGATCTGCACCACGGTCTCTCCGGTGCGCCGCACGTGCGCGTCGAGCACACGTCGGTGTTCGCGACTTCGATGGGAGAGAACGTCATTTCGCCGCGGGGCCACGTCACGATGATGGCCGCGGTGCAACCGTTCCTGTCGGGTGCGATCTCGAAGACCGTGAATCTTCCGGAGTCCGCGACGGTCGACGACATCGCCGATCTGTACGTCGACGCATGGCGTCTGGGCGTGAAAGCCCTTGCGATCTACCGCGACAACTGCAAACTCGGGCAGCCGCTGTCGACTTCGTCTCGTCCGGCCGCCACCGAGTCGGTGGCACCGCCGGCAGCGCCTCGCCGCGAGCGACTCCCGCGCAAGCGGCACTCTCGAACCTTCGAGTTCCGCGTGGCGGATTGCAAGGGATTCGTGACGATCGGCGAGTACGACGACGGGCGTCCCGGCGAAATGTTCCTGAGGGTCTCCAAACAGGGCTCGACTCTCGCCGGCATCATGGACGCCTTCTCGATGTCGGTCAGTTACGGGCTGCAGTACGGTGTTCCGCTGCGGACCTTCGTCCGCGCCTTCACGAGTACACGTTTCGAGCCGGCGGGTATCACCGACGATCCGGATCTGCGGATCGCCACGTCGATCCTCGACTACATCTTCCGTCGGCTGGCGGTCGATTATCTCGAGCCCGACGAACGCGCCGAACTCGGCATCCTCACCGTTGCCGAGCGTTCGACGCCCGATACTCCTCCGCTCACGCCGTATACGAGCACGCCGCCGGTGCTCGAACCCGACCCCTCACCGGACGCTTCACGCGACGCGAGCGCGTCGTCACCGGGTAGGCTCGCCGCGCCGTCGCCGTCCAATCCGGACGCGCCCTACTGCATGCAGTGCGGGGTGAAGATGCAGCGCGCAGGGTCGTGCCATGCGTGTCCGTCGTGTGGGAACACCAGTGGTTGCAGCTGAGGTCGCCGCCTGATCAGGTGGGTCCCGCGAACAGCGAGAGGACGTTGCCGTGGGGGTCGCGGAACCACACCACCCGCATGCCGTCCGGTGCCGTCCACGCGTCGTGGTCGTCCTGATCCATACCGCTGTAACGCACGAACTCCACACCGTGCTCGCGCAGCCGGTCGACGGTGTCGTTCAGATCCGCCACCCGCCAGCCCAGCACCGTGTATCCGGTCTCCTCGCGAGACTGCACGAGCGTCACCCGCACCGGTACGCCGTCGCCGCCGTCGAGAACGAGCGCGAACGGATCCCGGGAGATCTTCCGGAAGCGGAGAGTGTCGACGTAGAACATCTCCGAGACGTCGAGGTCGGTGCTCGGAACGAAACTCACGAGTTGCCCGCCGATCGTCATTGGTCCACTGTGCGCCGGAGCTCCGCGAGGCGGCAGTGGATTCGGCAGATTCACGCCGCCGTTCCCATAACCGGGCGACTAGGCTCTCGAGCATGAGCACCTCCGAGATCGCCACGGTTCTGGCCTGGCACGACGCTGTGAACAGCAACGACATCGACACGCTCCTGCAGTTGTCGAGCGACGACATCGTGCTCCCCACGCCCGACGACGATCCCGATCAGGGACTCGACGAACTGCGCGAGTGGGCCACGACCACCGGCGTCACCCTCGCGCCGGGCCGCATGTTCGTCCACCACGGCATCGTGGTGGTCGAGGAGACCGCCACCTGGGCATCGGGTCCCGGTCCTCGCGAAGAGGCGATCGCCTTCCGCGTGGTCGACGACCAGGTGGTCACAGTGGTCCGCCACGCCGACCTCGCGGAGGCGTTCGAGGCGACCGGCCTGAGCGAATCGGATCTGTACGAGCAGTAGTCCACGAGAGTGACCGGCACCATATTCTGAACGCTCGCTAAGGTACTCTCCGTTGCGACAGTCCCTACGTATCGGAGTGAGGTTGGTCGAGTGTCCGCTGAAGCTGTTGAGAAGAAGGGTCCGCTCGCGGGGGTCCGCGTCGTCGAGTTCAAGGGGCTCGGTCCTGGCCCGCACGCCGCGACCCTGCTCGCCGATCTCGGCGCCGACGTCGTCATCGTGCAGCGCCCCGGGGAGATCCCGCCTGCCGGACAGCGCGATCCCATTCAGCGCAATCGCCGCATCGTCGAGGCCAATCTCAAGGATCCCGCCGACATCGAGAAGGTCCTCGGCCTGCTCGAGCGCGCCGACGTTCTCATCGAAGGCTTCCGTCCCGGCGTCACCGAACGTCTCGGCCTCGGGCCGGATGTGGTGCTCGCGCGCAACCCGCGGCTCGTCTACGGCCGCATGACCGGCTGGGGCCAGGAGGGTCCGCTCGCGAGCGCCGCCGGTCACGACATCAACTACATCTCGCTCACGGGTGTCCTTCACGCGATCGGCCGCAAGGGTGAGCGGCCCGTGCCGCCGCTGAACATGGTCGGCGACTTCGGTGGCGGATCGATGTTCCTCGTGTTCGGCATTCTGTCCGCCCTCATCGAGCGGCAGACGTCCGGCAAGGGCCAGGTGGTCGACGCGGCGATGGTCGACGGCGCCCTCGCGCTCTCCCACATGATGTGGGCATTCCGCGGGCGCGGCGCATGGTCGGACGAGCGTGGCGTGAACATGCTCGACACCGGTGCCCCGTTCTACGAGGTGTACGAGACCGCGGACGGCAAGTACATGGCCGTCGGCGCCATCGAGCCGCAGTTCTACGCCCTGCTGCTGCAGGGACTCGAGCTCGACGGGGCAGATCTGCCGCACCAGCTCGACACCGCTCGCTGGCCGGAGATGAAGGAGATCTTCGCCGAGAAGTTCCGGTCGAAGAGCCGCGACGAGTGGACCGAGATCTTCCTCGGAACCGACGCCTGTGTATCCCCGGTCCTCACCTTCGCGGAAGCCGAGAAGAACGAGCATCTCGTCGCCCGTGGTTCGCTCATGGAGATCGACGGGATCGTTCAGCACGCTCCGGCGCCGCGCTTCTCCCGCACGCCTGCCGGCGAACCGGCGGCACCGGCAGCCGAAGCCACCGACATCGACAGTCTCTGGGCCTGATCCGTCCTGCGAGCCCGGAACCGTGCCGGCACGGTTCCGGGCCGATCCCACCGTCGGCCGAGACGCCGATATCCCCGAGACCGTTGTGTTATCAGTAGTCTCATGAGCGATGGGGTGGGGGCCGCGATCCACCGATCGGCGGCGGCACGAGCACGAACACGAACACGCACTGCGGTTCCGGGCTGCATGCCCGAGGTGCTCGACGTCCGCAGCAAGGACGGCACCCGCATCCACACCGAGGCATACGGCCCCGCCGGCGCGCCGACGATCATCCTGGCGCACGGCATCCTGTGCGAACTGGGATTCTGGCGCAATCAGATTCGAGATCTGAGCGAGGACTTCCGGGTTGTCGCCTTCGATCACCGAGGGCACGGACGTAGCCAGGCGGCGCCCGCCCGGGCCTACACGATGGAACACCTGGCGGACGACCTCCACGCCGTTCTGCGCGCGGCCGCACCGGACGGGCGCCCCGCCGTCGTCGCCGGGCACTCCATGGGCGGTATCGCCGTGATGGCCTGGGCCGAGCGCTATCCCCGCGACGTCGCAGCCCGGGTGTCGGCCGTGGGCCTCGTCAACACCACACCGGGCGAGATTCTCGACAATGTGCAGTTCCTCCGCGGGCCCCGGAGCCTGACCGCCGTACGGCGGCGCGTGGCGCAGACCGTGGTTCCCCTGGCGCGGATGCCGCTTCCGCAGCGGATGCCGCTGCGAAAGCAACTCCTCGCTCGCGTCGCTGTCGGCGCAGGCGCAGCAGCGACGATCACCGCCGACGTCGACCGCATGCTCGGGGGCACCTCGGCGCGTGGGCGCGGCGGTTACGGTGGGCTGCTGGTCAACATGGTCACGACCGTCGATCCCGCAGCGATCACCGCACCCACCCTGGTGATCGCGGGTCGGCACGACCGGATCTCACCGCCGGCCCGTTCGGAATGGATAGCCCACCGGCTGCCGAACCTGCTCGATCTGCGCACCTTCGACACCGGGCACTGCGGGCCGCTCGAACGGCCCGACGAGGTGTCGGCGGCATTGCGCGAGCTGGCCGAGATGTCGTGACGGTCGCGGATCAGACGACGAGTCTCGTCCCCTCCGCATTCCGTCCCGAAGCGACCTGGGCGTAGGCGGCGGCCATGGCCTCGACAGCGCCGTCGAGGACGTCGGCGTCCTGCGTGTACGGCAACCGCACGAAATGTTCGAAGGCGCCCTGCACCCCGAAACGCGGACCGGCGGCGAGAAGGACACCGTGAGACGGTGCGGCGGCAGCCAGCGCCGTCGACACCGGCTCGGGCATCCGCGCCCACAACGACATGCCGCCCCCACCCGGCGTGTATTCCCAGTCGGGCAGGTGCCGGTCGAGGGCATCGCACAACGCGCGACGGCGCTCCCTCAACTCTGCGCGCCGACGTTCGAGCAGCTCGTCGACGTCCGAGAGCAGGTGCGCGGCCGCGAGCTGCTCCATCACCGGTGTCCCCAGGTCCACCGCCGTGCGCGCTCCGGCCAACCGGACGATCGTGTCGCGGTCGGCGCGGATCCAGCCCACGCGAAGCCCGCCCCACAGCGACTTGGCCGTCGATCCCACCGTCACCACCGATGCACCGGCGGGCATCGAAGCGACCGGAGGCGGTGGCGGGGCATCGAGCCACAGATCGACCATCGACTCGTCGACGACGAGGGTCGTCCTCGTGTCGCGCATGATGCGGGCGAGTTCGGCGCGACCGGTCTCGTCGAGGCACAGTCCGGTGGGGTTGTGGAAGTCTGGTACGAGAAAGGCGGTGCGGGCTGCTGTCTGCCGGACGGCACTGTCGAGGCCCTCGAGATCCCATCCTCCGTGGGAGCCGTTCTCCGGGCGCACCGGAACCGGCACGGGCCGGGCACCGTACCGGCGGATTGCTTCGAGCGCATTGGGATAGGTGGGATGGTCGACGACGACCCGGTCGCCGGGATCGTCGAACACGCCGAGCAGCAGGCGCATCGCGTGCTGCGCGCCGGAGGTGACCATGATCTGGTCGGGCGTGGTGGGTAACCCACGTTCGCGATAGCGGCGAGCGATGACCTCACGCAGCACCGCCACCCCGATCGGCTCCATGCCGTGCGAGTCGAGATAGGTCGACATCGACCGCAGGGCCGCCGCATAGGCCGCTTCGATCTCCGCGGCCGGGGCGGGCAGCGAGGCGTTGCTCAGATCGATCGCCGGACCGCCGGGCATCCGGGAATGCCCGTCCCCCGTGCCCCGCCGTGCCGGCACGGCCACGGTGCTCCGCGCCCCCTGCCTGCTGCGCAGATAACCCTCGTCCCGCAGAGCCGCATACGCGGAGGCAACGGTGGTGCGGCTCAGCGACAAGGCCGCAGCGAGTTCTCGCTCGCTGGGCAGCGCGACACCGAGCGGCACGCGACCGTCGTGCACGAGCAGGCGGATACTGTCCGCGAGCGCCCGGTAGGCCGGCCGAGGGTCGGGCCGAGCGGAGCGACGGGATTGCGACTGCCCGGCGTCCTGCCAGTTCCCGAGGTCCCGGACGAGCGATGCCGCCCCTATCGAACGTGTGATCACAGGTCCAGTATCGACGGGCTTCGGCCCGGCGGCCGGTGGGGTCAGCGAATGACGTCGCGCCGGACGATCGTCTCGTCGCGGCCCGGCCCCACGCCGATGCACGAGATGAACGCGCCGGACAGCTCCTCGAGACGCAGCACGTAGTCCTGCGCGTTCTTCGGCAGCTCCTCGAAGGTGCGGGCGTGGGAGATGTCCTCCCACCAGCCGGGCATCTCTTCGTAGATCGGCTTGGCGTGGTGCACGTCGGTCTGTGTCATCGGCATCTCGTCGACACGCACGCCGTCCACCTCGTAACCGACGCAGATCGGCACGGTCTCGAGGCCCGACAGCACGTCGAGCTTGGTGAGGAAGTAGTCGGTGATGCCGTTCACGCGGGTCGCGTAACGCGCGATCACGGCGTCGAACCAACCCGTGCGGCGCGCACGACCGGTGGTGACACCGACCTCCCCGCCCTTCTTGGCGAGGTACGCGCCGTGGTCGTCGAACAGTTCGGTCGGGAACGGACCCGAGCCGACGCGGGTGGTGTAGGCCTTGAGGATGCCCAGCACCGTGGAGATCTTGGCCGGTCCGATGCCCGATCCGACCGCTGCACCGCCCGCGGTGGGATTGGACGACGTCACGTACGGGTAGGTGCCGTGGTCGACATCGAGCAGCGTGCCCTGCGAACCTTCGAGGAGGATCGTCTCGCCGCGCTCGAGCGCCCGGTTCAGTTCGAGGCGGGTGTCGGTGATGCGATGCTTGAAACCCTCGGCCTGGGTGAGCACCTCGTCGACGACCTGCTGCGGGTCGAGCGCCTTGCGGTTGTAGATCTTGACGAGCACCTGGTTCTTGAATTCCAGTGCGGCCTCGACCTTCTGGGTGAAGATCTTCTCGTCGAGGACATCGGCGACGCGCACACCCACGCGAGCGATCTTGTCCTGATAGCATGGCCCGATGCCGCGTCCGGTGGTGCCGATCTTCTTCTTGCCGAGGAAGCGTTCGGTGACCTTGTCGATGGCCACGTGGTACGGCATGATCAGGTGCGCGTCGGCCGACAGCAGCAGACGGGACGTGTCGACGTCGCGCTTCTCGAGACCGTCGAGTTCGGTGAGCAATACGCCCGGATCGACGACCACTCCGTTACCGATGACGTTGTTGACCCCTGGCGTCAGGATGCCCGACGGGATCAGGTGCAGGGCGAACTTGTCGCCGTTGGGCAGCACGACCGTGTGACCGGCGTTGTTGCCTCCCTGATAGCGCACGACCCACTGGAGACGTCCGCCGAGTAGATCAGTAGCTTTGCCCTTGCCCTCGTCGCCCCACTGGGCTCCGATCAGGACGATTGCCGGCATGTCGCGCTCTCCTCAGGCAGGTGTCTACGTGCGGGCGGTCTCGCCTGCAGGGTCCTGCCCAGCCGGGCAGCAGCCGGGACCACAGTGTAGTCCACTCTCGGGTGAGCGCGGATAGACGGTACGGCGAACGCACGCGAGCTGCGGCGCGCGGCGGTGGGTCGCAGCCACCCTCCCGCACAGCCTTCCCATTACAGTGGACGCAGCCGAGAGCCCGACGAACCCGACCCCTCGAGGAGATCCGTTGACCCCGGTAGTGCTCAGATGCGGTGACGTGCCATTGCCGTTGGCGCTGACCCCCGTGACCGCACTCTCTGCACCTGCCATCCCCGAGAAGGACGACTTCGAGGACGTCTTCGCCCATCTCGAGTCGGTGGAGAACCCCCGCCTGATCGTCGTCGGTGACGACGCCGCCTTCGCTGCCACCGTCACCCGCCTCATGCGCACCGAACGTCTCGATCTCGAGATCGCGTACGTCCCCGAGAAGCGGACTCCCGCAACCGAGGCGTACGGGCTGCGGACGGGTTCCAAGGCCGCAACCGTCGCGCTGCAGGGAGTCGCGAAACCGCTACCCCTCATCCGCGACGACGCCGGCATCGCACTCGTCGGCCGCGCGCTGCTCTGCGGCGAAGGTGAGGACTCCGCCCTCGTCGGCGAGGCCTACGTCGACGACACCCGCCTGTTCTCCGGCACGGTTCCCGGTATCCGCGTCGAGCCCACCCCGGCGATGCCCGGGTTGCGCGCCGCGATCGACCGGCCGCGCTGGTTCGGTGGCTACAAGTGGCTGACCGGCCGGGCGATGCAATTGGGTTCCCCGGCCGCGATCGTCACCCGCGACGGCGTGACCGGCCCGCGTGCCCTCAAGCGCTCGACCTTCTACCGGCACGAGAAGAAGTGGAAACTCGTCCGCTGAAGCTCGCAGACCGTATGTAAAGCTCGCAGCCCGGGTGACCGGTCACCGGGGCTGCGAGCTTTACGCCGACCTTGCGAACTTCGACTCAGCCGATGTTCACCCCGTAATCGCGAGCGATCCCGGCCAGACCCGAGGCGTAGCCCTGGCCGATGGCGCGGAACTTCCACTCACCGTTGTGCCGGTACAGCTCACCGAAGACCATCGCGGTCTCGGTGGACGCATCCTCGGTGAGGTCGTAGCGTGCGAGCTCGCGACCGTCGGCGCGATCGACGACGCGGATGAACGCGTTGCGCACCTGACCGAACGACTGGCCGCGCGCGTCGGCGTCGTGGATCGACACCGGGAAGACGATCGACTTCACCTCCGGCGGCACCGCCACCAGGTCGACGTTCACGGTCTCGTCGTCACCCTCACCTTCACCGGTGAGATTGTCGCCGGTGTGCTCGACGGACCCGTCCGGAGAACGCAGGTTGTTGTAGAAGACGAAGTGCTGGTCGGACAGAACCTTGCCGTTCTCGGCCGTCAACAGAGCACTGGCATCGAGGTCGAAATCCGCACCCGTGGTGGCTCGCACGTCCCAGCCGAGCCCCACGGTCACGGCTGTCAGGTTCGGCGCCTCCTTCGACAGCGAAACGTTGCCGCCCTTGGCCAAGCTGACACCCATACCGAATCCCTTCGTTCGATGGTCGTTACCTGCAGCCACCCTAGTGAAGATCAGGGGTGTCGGGCATCCACGTGTGAACAGCCCGTACCCCGGGTATGCGGATGCAGTCCGATGCCGGCCGGGGAGCACACCCCGGCCTTCCGGTGCGTATGCCGAGTGTCTCGAGTGAGAAGAGAGTCCGCTGTGGTGATTCGAGTCGCGTCGGTACCCGCGTCGCACGTCTACGTCCGGCACCTCGCGTGCCCGGAAGGCGACGACGTGATCCGGTTGACCGACCCGGTCCCCGCCGACGGTCGCACGGTGCCCGGGGGCTGGTGGCCGCCGTTGATGCTCGAGAGCGGGTGGGTGAGCCACCACCACAAGGAATTCGACGTCTTCCACATCCATTTCGGCTTCGACGCGATCGGTGCGGAACAACTGCAGGATGTCGTCGCCGAACTCGGCGAGCACGACAAGCCGCTCGTGTACACGGTGCACGATCTGCGTAATCCGCACCACCGCACGCCCGGCGAGCATCACAAGCAACTCGACGTGGTGATTCCCGCGGCGGACGAACTGATCACGCTCACACCGGGCGCCGCCGAGCAGATCCGCCGGCGCTGGGGACGGGAGACGACGGTCCTGCCGCATCCGCACGTCGTCGAGCGGCACTGGCTCGAGCGACCGCGACGCGACGAGGGGCCGTTCGTCGTCGGGGTCCATGCGAAGAGCCTGCGGGCGAATATGGATCTGTTCCCCGTGCTGGACACGCTCGCCGAGACGGTGCAGTCCCTCCCCGACGCGATCCTGCAGATCGACGTGCACGACGAGATCTTCGATCCCGACGATGCGTACTGGTACAACCCGGATGCGGGATCCCGCATCCTGCAGTACGGCGAGCAGCCACAGGTGGACGTGCGCGTCCATCCCTATTTCTCCGACGACGAACTGTGGCAGTACCTCTCGGATCTGTCGGTGTCGGTGCTGCCCTACCGGTTCGGCACCCATTCGGGCTGGCTCGAGGCGTGCTTCGACCTCGGCACCGCGGTCGTCGCGCCGAGTTGCGGCTTCTACGGTGAACAGCGCCCGTGCGGGGTGTACACCTTCGACGAGAACACCTTCGACGCCGGCTCTCTCGCACGCCGCATACGGGAGTTGCACGAGAGCAGGAACTTTCCACGAGCCGGCTGGTCGCAGCGCATGGACGAGCGTCGCGCGCTCGCCCGCGCCCACCGCGACATCTATCTACGCGCAATGGGGGGCCGGAACGGATCATGAAACCGAAAGCTCTGCGAGTAGCACTCATCGCCTCCAATCGGTATCCGATCCGCCAGCCCTTCGCCGGCGGGCTCGAAGCACACGTGTGGCATCTCGCGCACGCACTCGGCAAGGACGGGCACGAGGTGACGCTCTTCGCCGCCCCGGGCTCCGACCCTGCACTTCCCGCCGAATTCCTCGAAGTTCCCTCCTTCGAGGTCAGCGAACTCGCCCGGCACGACGTGTCGATGCCGCCTGCAGACGGTTTCGTCGGCGACCACCACGCCTACCTGTCGCTGATGCTCGACCTCGCGGGACGGTCCGCAGACGCCTTCGACGTGGTGCACAACCACAGCCTGCACTATCTGCCGATCGCGATGGCCCGCACGCTGCGTACCCCGCTGTTGTGCACGCTGCACACCCCGCCGACACCCTGGCTCGAGTCGGCGATGGCCGCGCCGGGCGGGTGCCCCGGAACGTTCGTCGCGGTCAGCCGGCACACCGCTGCGGCGTGGGAGCATGCGACACCAGGCCCGGTGGCGGTGGTGCCCAACGGTGTCGACCTCGGCGCATGGCCGGTCGGTCCGGGGGGCGACGACCTGATCTGGTTCGGCCGGATCGTGCCGGAGAAGGGCGCACACTTCGCGATCGAGGCGGCCCGGCGTGCCGGCTACCGGTTGCGCATCGCGGGTCCGATCAGCGATCCCGAGTACTTCTCCTCGCAGGTCGAACCGTTCCTCGGTCCCGACGTCACCTATCTCGGCCATCTTTCCCAGCCCGATCTTGCTGCTGCGGTGGGCACTTCGGCAGCAGCACTGATCACCCCCCAGTGGGACGAGCCGTACGGGCTCGTCGTGGCCGAGTCCCTCGCGTGCGGCACACCCGTGGTCGCCTTCGCCCGCGGCGGGATTCCGGAGGTGGTCGACGAGACGAGCGGATGCCTCGTCCCTCCCGACGACATCGACGGTCTCGCGGCAGCCGTGTCGCGTGCCGCAGAGCTGTCACGGGCGGCCGCTCGCGCCCGCGCCGAGGAGCGCTGCTCGGAGCGCACGATGGTCGACGCATACGTCTCCCTGTACCGAGAGCTCGCCGGGGCGGCATGATCGGCTACTACATCCATCACCACGGGCACGGGCACCGCACCCGGGCGAGCAGCATCTGCGCACATCTGCGAACCCCGGTGACGGCACTGTCGTCGGCAGCGCTCGGTGATGCGGCCGACGACTTCGACGACGTCGTGCGGCTCCCGCGCGACGATCTGGCCGTCGACACCGCGCACGATCCGACCGCCCACGAGGTGCTGCACTGGGCGCCCACACACGACGACGGCCTCCGCGAACGCATGCACGCCCTCGGCTCATGGATCGCCGAGGCCCGGCCGAGCCTGCTGGTGGTGGACGTCTCGGTCGAGGTGACCCTGCTCGCTCGGCTGTACGGGATCCCGGTCGTGGTGTCGGCGATGCCGGGCGAACGCACCGACACCGCGCACACGCTCGCCTACAGCGTCGCCGACCATCTGATCGCGCCGTGGTCGCAGGAGGTCTACGACCCGCACTGGATGCGCGCCTATGCCGGCAAGACCTCGTACGTGGGCGGAATCAGCCGTTTCGACGGCCGACCGGCACCCGGCCCGGCGTCCTCGGGGAAACCGAGGGTACTCGTGATGAGCGGCAGCGGTGGGTCGTCGATCACCGTCGACGACCTGCGACGGCTCTCGGCTCGCTTCCCCGAGTACATATGGGACGGTGTGGGCGTCGCCGGTGGTTCGTGGCTCGACGATCCGTGGCCCGCCCTCACCGCAGCCGACGTCGTGATCGGGCATGCGGGACAGAACACCGTCGCAGACATCGCGGCCGCCGCACGACCCGCTGTGGTGATCGCCGAAGCCCGCCCGTTCGACGAACAACATGCCACCGCACATGCTCTCGACCGATCCGGCCTGGCAGTCGGTCTCGATGGGTGGCCGGACCCGGACCGCTGGCCGGAACTGATCGAGCGGGCGCGCGGTCTCGACCCGATCGAATGGAAACGATGGCGGGTCGACGGTGCTGCGGCCCGCGCCGCTGCCGTTCTGGACGACCTCGCGAGGTCGCGGTGACGGTCGCGGTGATCACCGTCGCTGCCGGGCGGAGCACCCATCTCCGGCGGCAACTCGACGGGCTCGCTCACAGCACCCGCACCCCCGACGAACACATCGTCGTCGCGATGGGTGATCCGGAGGTCGCCGATGTGGTCGCTGCTGCGAAGTCGCCGGCGCGGGTGGTGCCGATGGATGTCGACTCCGGGCGCCTGCCGGTCGCGGCGGCGCGGAATCTCGGAGCCCGTGCGGCGTCGTCCGACCTGTTGGTCTTCCTCGACGTCGACTGCATCCCGTCCTCCGACCTGCTCGAGCGGTACATCGACGCGGCCGTGCGCCATCCCGCCGCGCTTCACTGCGGTCCCGTCACCTACCTGCCCGAGCCAGGACCCGGCGGCTACGACCTCGCCCGGCTCGGCGACTCCGTCGATCCGCACCCGGCCCGCCCGTTCCCACCCGACGACGAGATCGTGCTGAACGACGCACACGAACTGTTCTGGTCGCTCTCGTTCGCAGCCCGGTCACTCGTATGGGACCGCATCGGCGGCTTCTGCACCGCGTATCGGGGGTACGGCGGGGAGGACACCGATTTCGGGCAGAAGGCCGCGCGCGCCGGAGTCCCCATGGCATGGGTCGGGGGCGCCCACGCCTTCCACCAGCACCACCCGGTGTCGAAGCCGCCCGTCGAGCATCTCGACGACATTCTCGTCAATGCCACACTGTTCCAGCAGCGTTGGGGCTGGTGGCCGATGCGGGGATGGCTCGACGAATTCGAGCGGATGGGACTCGTCTCCTTCGACCCCGACACGCAGCGGTGGACGAAGGTGAGGACGACCGGCCCGTGAAGACTTCTCGTGCCGTGTGCTAATTTCAGCCCGTCATTGCGACGACGCACGAGGAAGCCGGTGTGATTCCGGCGCGGTCCCGCCACTGTGACCGGTAGAGCGATCTCCGGGAGCCAGATACTCACGTCGCCGTACCTCCTTGCCCGGGGCGGACTTCCCCGAGAGAGGGCGTAATCGCCATGCGTGTACGCGCAGCCTTTCCGAAGCTTCTTGTCGCGCTGACCTCCGCAAGTCTTCTGCTCGCCGGATGTTCGACGGCACCATCCGACACCGAGAACGCTGCCTCGGACGGGTGTATCACCGACTTCGACCCCTCGGTCGACTATTTTCCCGACAAGTCCGAGATCGTCGACGCCGAGAACTTCTCGATCACCTACGAGAAGAGCTATCAGGTGCTCACCGTGACCGAACCGTTCACGGGCGCACAGCCGGAGTCGTACGTACTCGTCAAGTGCGGTGCACCTGCCCCGGAACTGTCGGGCGAGCTGACCACGGCCCAGCAGATCCACGTGCCGATCACGAACCTGTACTCCGGCTCGACCACCCACCTGCCACTGGTGACCGCGCTCGACGAACTCGATGTGCTCACCGGCGTCTCGAACGGTTCGCATGTCTCCGACACCACCGTGATCGAACGCATCGAGTCCGGTGACATCGCCGAATACGCAGCGGGCGGCACGATCGACACCGAGACCGTCGTGCTGGCCGCGCCCGATGTGGTGATGACCGGCGGCACCGACGACCCCGCCTACACGCAGCTGCGCGAGGCCGGGATCGGCGTGGTCGCCAACGCCGAATGGCTCGAGACATCGCCGTTGGGCCGAGCCGAGTGGATCAAGGTCGTGGCTGCGCTCACCGGCAAGGAGGCCCGGGCCGCCGAGGTATACGACGGTATCCGCGACCGGTATCTCGACGTCGCAGCGAAGGCCGCGGGCGCCGAGACCGTGCCCGTGTTGCTCGGCGGGATGTCGCAGGGCACCTGGTACATGTCCTCCGGCGGCAGTTACATGGGCCGGTTGTTCAGCGATGCCGGTGCCCGCTGGCCATGGCAGGACGTGACGACCACCGGCTCGCTTCCCCTCGACTTCGAAGCCGTGGTCGCGCAGGCCGCCGACGCTCCGACCTGGCTGGTGGTCAACAGTTGGACCTCCATCGGTGATGCTCTCGCCGATGACGAACGCTACGGATCGCTCGCCGCAGTCGACACCGGCCGGGTCTGGAACGCGAACAAGGCACTCGGACCGAACGGCGGCAACGACTACTACGAGCGCGGCGTACTGCGTCCCGACCTGATCCTGGCGGATCTCGTCGCGATCCTGCATCCCGATCTTCTACCCGACCACGAGTTCACGTTCTATCGGCAACTGCCGGCATGACCGCAATGCTGAGGACACCCGAGCCCACGGTCGATCGACGGCTGGAAGTACCACCTCGGGCGGGTCGTGTCACCGTCGTCTTCGCGACTCTCGCGGTCGCAGTCGCCGTCGCGACGGTGCTGTCGGTGACCCTGGGGTCGGTGACAGTCCCGCTCGACGAGACCGTGCGGGTGCTGTTCGGCGGTTCCGCGAGGGATACCCGCTGGGACATGGTGGTTCGCGACCTGCGTCTACCGCGCACCGTCACCGCGCTCGCGGTCGGCGCCGCTCTCGGTATCGCGGGTCTGCAGATGCAGACGTTGTTCCGCAACGCTCTTGCCGACCCGTTCATTCTCGGTGCGAGTTCCGGCGCCAGTCTCGGTGTCGCCGTCGTGGTGGTGGCCGGGGGCGGCGGCGCCGGCGGGTTCACCGCCGGGCTGGCCGGCCTCGGCCGTGCCGGTGTGGTGGTCGCCGCGGCGCTCGGGGCTGCCGCTGTGCTCCTTCTGATCGTGGTGCTGGCGCGGTGGGTGAAATCCGCGGTGACGCTGCTGCTGATCGGTGTGATGCTGGGGTCGGCGACCACCGCGGTGGTATCCGTTCTCCTGGTCTACGCGGATCCGCAACGGAGCCAGCAGTTCCTGGTGTGGGGGCTGGGCAGTTTCACGGCGACGACCTGGTCGGACCTGAAGCTCCTCGTCCCCGTGGTACTCGGCGGGATCGCTGTCGCCCTGCTGACGGTGCGTGCCTTGAACGCTCTGCTCCTCGGCGAGGGCTATGCCCGTTCGATGGGCATCGACATCCGCACCGTCCGTTTGACGACGGTGATCTCCGCTGCTCTGCTGGCCGGGGCCACCACGGCCTTCTGTGGTCCCATCGGGTTTCTCGGCCTCATCGTTCCTCACCTGACGCGCATGGCGTTCGGCACGTCGGACCACCGCGTACTCCTACCGGGCGTGGCGCTACTCGGCGGCGTCCTGGCACTGATCTGCGGGATCGCGAGCCAGATGCCGGGAGCCGACACCGTCTTCCCCCTCAACGCCGTCACGGCGATCGTGGGGGCACCCGTGGTCATCGCCGTCCTGCTCCGCTCGCGCCGCGGAGCACTGGGAGCGGCGCTGTGACCCCCGCCGGCGTGGAACTGCGCGATCTGACCATCGGCTACGCCCGTCGTCGTGCCTTCCGTGGGAGGACGGTCACGGAGATCGCGGCGAAGGTGAACGCCGTCGCTCGACGGGGTGAACTGACCGCGCTGGTCGGGCCGAACGGCGCGGGTAAATCGACTCTGTTGCGCACGCTGTGCGGGTTGCAACCGCCGTTGAACGGTCAGGTACTCGTCGACGGTGAGGACCTCGCAACGGTACGTCCCGCCGATCTCGCGACCCGCATCTCCGTGGTCCTCACCGACCGCATCGACCCGGGGTTGCTGACCGTGCGCGAACTCGTCGCCCTGGGCCGGACTCCCCACCTGCCGGCCGGCGCCCGGTTGTCCTCCGAGGACAGGGCTGTGGTGGACTGGGCGCTCGACGCTGTGGGAGCTGCGTCGCTGGCGTCCCGGCAGTTCGGCGAATTATCCGACGGCCAGCGCCAGCGCAGTCTCACCGCCCGGGCGCTCGCCCAGGATCCCTCGTTGCTGGTGCTCGACGAGCCCACCTCGTTCCTCGACGTTCCGTCCCGGGTCGAACTCGTCGACGTGCTGGGACGCCTGGCGCGCGAGCAGAAACTGGCAGTCGTGATGTCCACCCACGAACTCGAACTCGCGCTACGGGTGTCCGACCGGATGTGGCTGCTCGACGCAGATCGGACACTGACATGCGGCACCCCCGCTGCCCTCGCCGAATCCGGCCGTATCGGAGCGGCGTTCGATCGCGGACGCATGCGGTTCGATCCTCGTAGGATGGTGTTCGACCTGGAAGCGGAGGGCAACCGTGTCTGATGCGATCGGGGTTCTCGAGCGAATCGCCTTGTGGAGCCCGTACTTCCGCGTGAGTACGGGCCCTGCCGACGACAGATGGCGTCCCACCGCAGATCTGGCCGACCCCGCGACCCGCGACGTTCTGGTGGCCGATACTGCCGCGCGGATGGGCACCGACGAACCGCGCGTGGCGGCATCGACCCTCTTCTTCGGTTACGTCGCACGCGTGTGGTCGGTGGCGATCGGTTCCGTCGTCGACTCCGGACGATGCATTCGGCTCGATCCCGGGCAACTCCTGTGGCACAACGACGCCGGACTGCACCTGCACATCACCGAACCCGGATTCGGCGACGACATCGTGGCGGAAGTCCTCGACCGTCAGATCGAACCCCTCGTCAGCGCGTGGCGCGACGTGGTGGCAGGCGGCCTGCTGTGGGGCAACGCGGCATCCGCTCTGATCGGCGCCGGCCGGGTGATCGGTTCGGATGCACAGCCTCTCGTCGACGCTACGCTGTCCGATCCGCGGCTCGCCGAGAGCACGGACCCCGCGACAGGACGACGCCGTAGTTGCTGCCTCTTCTACCGCACCCCCACCGGCGGAGTGTGCGGTGACTGCGTATTCCCCAGCCCGCCGAAAATTCGTTCCGAGGAGATGCCGTGACAGTCGTATTCGATCCCGAGATCCTCGACACCGAGGACGGCGGCCGCGAACAACGCTGGCCCCTGCCGACCGACGAGGACAGCCTGCTGCGACTGGTCCGGCTGCTGTTCGAGGACTACTGGAACGACATGTGGTTCGGCCTGCTCATCGAAGGCTCGGCGCTGGAGGTCGCAGCTCCGAACGCGCCGAAGAAGATCGGGATGTACGACGGGTACGTCACCGTCGATTTCGGCCGGTGGCATTTCCATCTGTGCATCGGCGAACACACCGCGAGTGGGCCGGAACTCGGCCGGATCCGCCGCTGCAGTCGTGCCGAGCTGTACCGCAGGATCGGCAGGGACGACACCGTCACCTCGTGGGGTCTGCGCATGTTCAACGGCCGGGGCGAGCAGATGCTCACGGTCATGCTGCCCACCCCGTTCCTCACCAACACCCAACAGCCGACGGCCGAACCGGTCTGGGAACACCTCGAGGCGTGGGACCGCATCCGCACGGAATTTCTGGGATTGGAACCCGATCCACGCGATCGCACAGGCAGGGGCTTCCGGCACACGTGAGCGCGAAGCCGGGCGACGATCGAGGTCCGGCGCGAGGCAGCTTCGGTTCAGGATGTTCCTGTTCGACGGTGCAAACCCGGACCACTCCGCCTCCGGACGCACAGCGGCACCCTCGCAGATCATCCGCGAGGCCGGGGCAGCGACATCTTCGACGACCTGAACGACTCGTGGACCACTTCGTCCTGCGAGGCAGCGGCACAACGTGATCCTCAGGTGTAGTCGTCGGCTGATTCGTCCCGTGGCTCGCACCTGGGCTGCTCGCATTCCTCGTCGTCGATGTCGCTGTCGGTCTCTGCAACACCGACAATTCCGTATTCGTCTACGGAAGAGTGCATTCCGATTTCGGAACATACCGTCGGGACCATGCGTCCCGAGGAGGGGACGACCCCTTGTACCATGCGTCCCGAGGAGGGGACGACCCCTTGTATAGTCGGCATTGCGATCGGTTCGCCGCATGTCGTCGTGAGGAGCCCCGAAGACCTCGTGTGCGCGCCGAAGCACCTGATGCCGAGCGGTATCGGGTGTGAGAGGGAACCCGGTGAGAATCCGGGACTGTCCCGCAGCGGTATGCAGGAACGACCGCCGTCACAAGCACTGGAACACCGAGTCCGGGAAGCGACGGCCACTAGGTCCATCTCGACGGAACGGGATGGTTGCCTGCAAGTCCGAAGACCTGCCGATCGTGTCGGGCACGCCGTGCCCGGCGGTATGCCGCCTCGTGGAATGGGCGCGCGCACCGATCGGCAACCTCTCGGCGTGGGTCGAGATCACGGGGCTCGTGTCGGGATGTGCGTTCGTCGGGCGGTAGACCACCCAGCGACGAACACCGGAGAAAATCTGATGTCTGCTCCGACAGCATCCCCGTTCACCGCCACTGTGCTCGGCTCCGCACGCATCGGACCGAACCGCGAACTGAAGAAGGCGACCGAAGCCTACTGGGCCGGGCGCCTCGACCGCAGCGACCTGGAATCGGTTGCCGCGCAACTCCGAGCCGACACGTGGTCACGTCAGCACACCGCCGGCCTGGACTCGCTCCCGGTCGGGACGTTCTCGTTCTACGACCACGTCCTCGACACAGCAGTCATGCTCGGGGCGTTGCCTGCCCGGGTCGCGGGTATCGCCGACGACCTCGACCGCTATTTCGCCGCCGCCCGCGGGACCGACGATATTACCCCGCTCGAGATGACCAAGTGGTTCGACACCAACTACCACTACCTCGTCCCCGAGATCGGACCCGACACCGTCTTCGAACTCGATGCCACAAAGATTTTGGGTGAGATCGTGGAGGCACGCGAGCTCGGTGTGCCCGCTCGCCCCGTTGTCCTGGGTCCACTGACGTTCCTGCTGCTGTCGAAGCCCGTCGACGGGCAAGGACCGCTGCTCGACCGCGTCGACGAGCTCGTTCCCCTCTATCGGGACCTGTTGGCGCAGCTCGCCGACACCGGGGTCGACTGGGTACAGCTCGACGAACCGGCGTTGGTCCGCGACCTCGACACACCTACTCTCGATGCGATCGGACGGGTGTACAACGCGCTGTCTCAGGCACAGAACCGGCCCGCGATCCTCGTCGCGTCGTACTTCGGCAGCCTCGGGCCGGCGCTGGAGCAGCTCGCACACACCGGAGTCGAAGGCCTCGCCGTCGACCTGGTAGCCGGTAGCACCACCGGAATCGCAGGTCTGCCCGAGCTCGCCGGCAAGCTCATCGTCGCCGGTGTCGTCGACGGACGGAACGTATGGCGCACCGATCTCGAACGGGCCTTGTCGACGCTGGCCACGCTGCTCGGTTCCGCAGCCGCCGTGGCGGTGGCGTCATCGTGCTCACTACTGCACGTGCCGTACACGATCGATTCAGAACCGGGTCTCGACGAGTCGCTGCGCACCTGGTTGGCCTTCGGCAACGAGAAGGTCTCGGAGATCGTCACTCTCGCCGCCGCTCTGCGTACGGGACGCGACGCCGTCACCGACGAACTCGACGCTGCCCGTACCGCCGCGCAGGTACGAGCGTCGGATCCGCGTCTACGCAACGATCGGGTGCGAGGTGTCCTCGCCTCGATCTCCACCCACCGCACCCGCACCCCTGCCGATCGACGGCGCGAGATCCAGCGTCGCCATCTCGATCTGCCACTGCTGCCGACGACCACGATCGGCTCGTACCCGCAGACGACCCGCATCCGGGTGGCCCGTGCAGCGCTGCGCAAGGGCGAGATCGACCACGACGAGTATGTGCGACAGATGCGCGACGAGATCGCCGAAGTGGTCGCGCTTCAGGAGGACCTGGGACTCGACGTCCTGGTGCACGGCGAGCCCGAACGCAACGACATGGTGCAGTACTTCGCCGAACAGCTCGACGGATTCTTCGCCACCGCCAACGGCTGGGTGCAGTCCTACGGCACGCGGTGTGTGCGGCCGCCGATCCTCTACGGTGACGTCGCACGCCGAGCACCGATGACCGTCGATTGGATCGTCTACGCCCAGTCCCTCACCGACAAGCCGGTCAAAGGCATGCTCACGGGCCCCGTCACGATCCTGGCGTGGTCGTTCGTCCGCGACGATCAGCCCCTCGCCGAGACCGCCGACCAGATCGCGCTCGCGATCCGCGACGAGACCGTGGACCTGCAGGCCGCCGGGGTGCGCATCATCCAGGTCGACGAACCTGCACTTCGTGAACTCCTGCCGCTGCGCGCGTCGGAACAGCCCGACTACCTGAAGTGGGCGGTCGGTGCGTTCCGGTTGGCGACGTCCGGTGTCGCCGACTCCACGCAGATCCACACCCACCTGTGCTATTCGGAATTCGGAGAGGTGATCGAGGCGATCACCGAACTCGACGCCGATGTCACGTCCATCGAAGCGGCCCGCTCGCACATGGAGGTCCTCGACGATCTCGACGCCGTGGGCTTCGACCTCGGCGTGGGCCCCGGCGTATACGACATCCATTCGCCGCGGGTGCCGAGCGAGGACGAGATCGCAGTATCGCTGCGCAAAGCACTACAGGCAGTACCCGCCGAGCGACTGTGGGTCAACCCGGACTGTGGGCTCAAGACCCGCGGTACGACGGAGGTCACTGCCTCGCTGGCGAATCTTGTCGCCGCTGCCGCCACCGTGCGTGCCGATCTGAATCGATAACTACCGCACTACGAAGAAGGTCGTCGACAATGTCCACCCATCGCATTCGCACCACCCATGCGGGAAGTCTCCCGCGCACCACGGCCCTCGTCGAAGCCAACCGAGCACGACGACAAGCGGCAGACGGCTTCCGCCTCGATACCTCCGAGGAGTTCGCACGGTTGCTCGGCGACGAGGTGACCGCGCTGGTTCGCCGCCAGGTCGACCTCGGCATCTCCACTCCCGGCGACGGCGAGTACGGCAAGGCAATGTCCTCGACCGTCGACTACGGGGCCTGGTGGTCGTATTCGTTCCAGCGATTGTCCGGGCTCGAGTTGACGGACGGCGGCCCGTTCGGCAGCGCTCCAGTCCGGTCGACGCCCGGCAACGTTCGGCTGACCACCTTCCCCGATCGGCGCGACTGGACGCTGTTCGCGGAGGCCTACGGCGATCCCGACAGCGGCGTGTCGATCGGTAAGGAGGCACCGCTCTTCCCGACAGCGACCGGCCCGGTCACGTATATCGGGCACGACGCCATCGCGTCGGACATCTCGAATCTGAAGTCCGCGCTGGCGGAAGCAGGGGTCGAGAACGGTTTCATGACTTCCCTGTCACCGGGCAGCGCCTCGCGAATCGGAAACCAGCACTATGCAACCGAAGAAGAATTCATCTGGGCATGCGCGGATGCCATGCGCGAGGAGTACAAGGCGATCATCGACGCCGGCCTGATTCTGCAGATCGACGACCCGTCCATCGCCGAGAACTGGGACCAGATCAACCCCGAGCCGACGGTCGAAGACTATCTGGCTTTCACTCGCATCCGGGTGGAAGCGTTGAACCATGCCCTGCGGGGTCTGCCCCAGGATCGGATCCGCTTCCACCTGTGCTGGGGTAGTTGGCACGGCCCGCACACCACCGACCTCGAATTCGAGTACCTCGTCGAGACGATGCTGGAAATCGACGCCGGGTCGTACTCGTTCGAGGCCGCCAACGTCCGTCACGAACACGAGTGGCGGGTGTGGGAGGAGGTGACGCTTCCCGACGGTAAGCAGATCGTGCCCGGCGTCATCGGTCACGCCACCAACGTCGTCGAACACCCCGAACTCGTCGCCGACCGCATCGAACGTTTCGCGAATCTCGTCGGTGCCGAGAATGTGATCGCCTCCACCGATTGCGGACTCGGCGGACGCATTCATCCTCAGATCGCGTGGGCCAAGCTCGAATCCCTGGTCCGAGGCGCGGAGTTGGCGACGAAGCGCATCGCATGACATGACCGCACACGATTGGGCCCGCAGCGTTCAACGCTGCGGGCCCAATCGGGAGCATCCCGGGGTCAGGAGACGGTGACGGAAATACCCCGGGATGCCGTTCGAGCGGGTGTCAGGCCACGATCGATCTCTGCGGCACCCCCGAGTATTCGCTCAGCGGACGGATGAGTGCGTTCGACTCACCTTGCTCGATGATGTGCGCGGTCCACCCGGTGATACGGCTCATGACGAAGATCGGGGTGAACACCTCGATGTCGAAGCCCATCAGGTGGTAGGCCGGGCCGGTGGGGAAGTCCAGATTCGGCTCGATGCCGGTGGCCTCGGCCATGGTCTTCTCGAGAATCTCGTACATCTGCACCCACTTCTCCCCGCCCGTGAGCGCGGCAACCTCGAGGAACGCCGTCTTCATGGTCGGCACTCGGGAGTCACCGTTCTTGTACACCCGGTGTCCGAATCCCATCACCTTCTCCTTGCGGGCGAGCTTGTCCCGCAACCATTCCTCGGCCCGTTCAGGTTCACCGATCTCGAGCATGTCGCGCATCACAGCCTCGTTGGCGCCACCGTGCAGCGGCCCCTTGAGAGTGCCGATCGCGGCGGTGACGGCACTGTAGATATCCGACAGCGTCGAGGTGACCACCCGCGCAGCGAACGTGGAGGCGTTGAAACTGTGCTCCGCGTACAGGATCAGCGAAACCTCGAAGGCCTTGACGATCCGCGGGTCCGGAATCTCCCCGAAGCACATGTTCAGGAAGTTCTCGGCGAATCCGAGTGAGTGGTGCGGCGGGATCGGATTCAGGCCGCGTCGCCGACGGTGGTCGGCTGCCACGATCGTCGGCAGTAACGCCATCATACGAAGAGCCTTCTCACGCTTGGATTTCGGATCGTGGTCCCATTCCTGGGGATCCTCGGCGCCGAGATAGCTGATCGCGGTGCGCACCACGTCCATCGGATGGCAGTTCTCGGGCATCTTCGCCACCAGGGACAGCAGCGACCGGTCGGCGCGCCGATTCGCCCGCTCACGCTGGCAGAACAGCTCGAGCTGCCGATCATCGGGAAGCTCCCCGTTCCACAGCAGATAGGCGACCTGCTCGAAGCTGCAGCGTGCTGCCAGCTCCTGGACCGCATAGCCGCGGTAGGTGAGCGAATTGGTCTCGGGCACCACTTTGGAAATGGCGGTGGTGTCGACAACGACACCTGCCAGGCCCTTGCAGATGGTGGGAACAGCAGAATCGATCGTCCCCGGATCGTGGTGGGCAGCTGTCATCACTGACTCCTCGAAAGAGTGAAGTTGAAGACTCCGGAATCGAACTCGTTGTAACGCCCGTATTCGAGCAATTCGTACAGCCTCGACCGCGTCTGCATCTCGTCGAGCAGGGTTTCCTGAGTGCCCTCCTCGGCGATGACGCGGAGTCCACGTTCGATCGCGCCCATCGCCAACCGCAGAGTGGTGACCGGGTAGATCACCGCGTTGTAACCGATGGACTCGAGCGCCTGCGCCGGGATGAGTTGGGACTTGCCGAACTCGGTCATGTTCGCCAGCAGCGGAGTGTCCACCGCGCCGCGGAACTTCTCGAAGTCGGCACGAGTGTGCAGTGCCTCGGTGAAGATCAGGTCCGCTCCGGCGTCCACGTAGGCCTTCGCACGCTCGATCGCGGCATCGATACCGTCGATGCCGGCGGCGTCCGTGCGAGCACAGATCACGAAGTTCGGATCCCGCCGCGCGGAGACGGCGGCACGCAACCTGCGAACCATCTCGTCGGTCGGCACGATGGCCTTCCCGTCGAGGTGCCCGCAACGCTTCGGGTTGACCTGGTCCTCGAGGTGCAGGCCGGCAACCCCGGCATCTTCGAGGACGGTCACAGTGCGAGCTGCCGACATCGGCTCACCGAATCCGGTGTCCGCGTCGACCAGCACCGGCAGGTCGGTGGTGCGCGCGATCTGGGCGCTGTGTGCGGCGACCTCGGTGAGGGTGGTCAGGCCGATGTCCGGCAGACCGAGCGCGGCCGAGAACGCCCCTCCCGAGACGTAGACCCCTTCGAAGCCGATCTCCTGGACCAGCTTGGCGGTCAGCGGATTGATCGCACCCGGGAGCCTGGTGATCGACTCGGAAGCCAGCGATGTGCGGAGGGCGAGACGTTTGTCGGCTGCGGAAGTGACAGCGGCGATGAGACCCGTCATGTCAGAACAGTCCCTTCGGCGACTTCGGAGCACGGGCGAGAACCTCGTCCGAGACGGTGAAGGTCAGCTGGTTCAGCTCACCGGCGGCCAGTTCGGGGGTGCGCTGCGCGACGTCGAGGAAGCGGTCCTGCTCGGCCGGGTCCACGACACCCTCAGCGAGGGTGCGGAACTTGGCGATGTACTGCTCGCGGGAGAACGGACGCGCGCCCAGCGGATGCGCATCGGCAACGGCCAGTTCGTCGACGATCACCTCGCCGCTCTTCAAGGTGATCTCCGCGCGCGCGCCGAATGCCTTCTCGTCGGGATCGGTCGAGTGGTAGCGGCGGGTCCACTCGGGATCCTCTGCGGTGGAAATCTTGCGCCACAGATCGATGGTGTCCGGCCGCTGCGCACGCTCGGGGGCGTAGGACCGCTCGTGATGCCAGGTGCCGTCCTGCAGCGCGACAGCGAAGATGTACATCACCGAGTGATCGAGCGTCTCCCGGCTGGCCTGCGGATCGAACTTCTGCGGATCGTTCGAGCCGGTGCCGATCACCACGTGGGTGTGGTGACTGGTGTGCAGCACGATCGACGCGATCTGCTCGAGATCGCCGATGCGCTCACGCATGCGCCGGGCCAGATCGATCGGTGCCTGGCTCTGGTACTCGGCCGAGTGCTCCTTGGTGTAGGTGTCGAGGACGGCGCGTTTGGGCTCTCCCGGGGCGGGCAGCGGCACGTGGTACTCCGCATCGGGTCCGCCGAGCAGCCAGGCGATGACGCCGTCCTCGCCCTCCCAGATGGGTGACGGTGCGCCCTCGCCGCGCAGCGCCCGGTCGACGGCCTCGACGGCCATCTTCCCCGCGAAAGCCGGTGCGTAGGCCTTCCAGCTCGAGATCTCGCCCTTGCGGGACTGACGGGTCGCGGTCGTGGTGTGCAGTGCCTGCCCGATCGCCTGGTAGACGGTCTCGGTGTCGAGGCCCAGCAGCGTCCCGATGCCGGCCGCGGCCGACGGACCGAGGTGGGCGACGTGGTCGATCTTGTGCTCGTGCAGACAGACGCCCCGCACGAGATCGACCTGGATCTCGTAGCCAGTGGCCAGGCCACGGATCAGGTCGGCACCGCTGCGGCCGGTGTGCTGCGCGACGGCCAGGATCGACGGGATGTTGTCGCCCGGATGCGAGTACTCCGCCGCGAGGAAGGTGTCGTGGAAATCGAGTTCACGTACAGCGACTCCGTTGGCCCAGGCCGCCCATTCCGGTGAAAACGTGCCATCCACGCCGAACACCGTCGAACCCGGCGTGTAGGGATGGGCCAGCGCCTGCGCGCGGGCGTTTGCGACCGGACGTCGTGTCAACGACGCCGCCGCGACCGCGGCATTGTCGATGATCCGGTTGACGATCATCTCCTCGGTGTCGTTCGGCACCTCGACAGCGTCGGCAGCGACCTCGGCGATCTTCCAGGCGAGGTGCTCATGCTTCGGAAACTCTTCTGCGGAGCGACGGGTACGAACGAGATAGGTTTTCACTACACAACCTTCCGGAAGGAATTCGGGTGTCCATTCGCACGCTATGCACGCCGCACCGGAGGGGAAATACCTTGCACGGGAGTATTTCTGTGGAAGCCGAGCACCGAAACTGCGTAAGTTGTGAAAACCGCTCCTGTTAGGTTCTGCCTATGCAGAAGCTGTATGCGGGCGCTCGGTTGCGCCGGTTGCGCGAGGAACGAGGACTGACCCAGACTGCCCTGGCCCGGATGCTGCAGCTGTCCACCAGCTACGTCAATCAACTCGAGAACGACCAGCGACCGCTGACCGTACCGGTTCTGCTCCGTCTGAACTCGACCTTCGATCTGGAGATGGGCTTCTTCGCCGTCGACAGTGACGCCCGTTTGGTCGCCGATCTGCAGGACGTCTTCGCCGACCATGCCACCACCGCCGAGACCACCGCCGCGGAGATCGACGACCTGGTCACCCGCCATCCTGCTGCAGCGCAGGCCCTGGTCACCATGCACCGGCGGCTGCGCGGCGCCACCGAACAGGTCGAACGTCTGTCACCGCCTCGCGACGGCGGCGTTTCCGCAGAGCCGCCGTTGTCGATGCCCTACGAGGACGTGCGGGACTTCTTCTACGATCGTCGCAATCACATCGCCGAGCTCGACGACGCAGCAGAACAGATGTTCGTCTCCCGGGATCTGTCCCTCGGTGGCCTGGATCTGCAGCTGGCGCGATTGCTGCGCGACGAGCACGCGATCACCGTGCGGATCCGCACCGATGCACCCGGTGTGCCTGGTCCGAAACGCAGTTATGACGCGACCACGAGGACCCTTGCTCTCGCCCGTCGGCTCAGTCACGGCCAGCGCGCCTTCCATCTGGCCACCCAACTCGCTTTTCTCACCCAGAAACAGACGATCGATGCGCTCGTCGCCGCGGCCTCCGATCTGTCGGCGGAGTCGAAGGCGCTCGCGCGAATCGGCCTGGCCAACTATTTCGCCGGAGCACTCATCCTGCCCTACACCCAATTCCTGCGCACCGCCGAAAGTCTGCACTACGACATCGATCTGATCGGAAATTCCTTCGAGGTCGGATTCGAAACCGTCTGCCACCGCCTGTCCACCCTCCAGCGTCCCGGGCAACGCGGAGTGCCGTTCTTCTTCGTCCGCACCGACAAAGCCGGGAATATCTCGAAACGTCAGTCCGCCACCGCCTTCCACTTCTCCCGCGTGGGCGGGAGCTGCCCACTGTGGGTGGTGCACGACACCTTTTCCACGCCAGGACGAATCCGCACCCAGGTCGCCCGGATGCCCGACGGCCGAAAGTATCTCTGGATCGCACGCACCACCGACGAGCAGTCCACCGGAGGACATCTTTCCCAGCTGAGGAGTTTCGCCATCGGACTCGGTTGCGATCTCGCCCACGCTCACAAACTCGTCTACGCACGCGGATTGAACCTCGACGATTCCGCCACGACCGTTCCGATCGGCGCCGGCTGCAAGGTATGCGACCGCAGCGACTGCGCCCAGCGCGCGTTCCCGCAAGCCGGCCGGGCCCTGCACATCGACGAGAACCGCGCCACCACCGTCCCCTACACGCCCGAAACACCGCAGTGACGAACCGGATCTCGACCATGCCCCTGCTACACCACCGCATCGATGCCGCGCGGTCGGCGGACACAACATCGGAGCACTGGTGGGACGCCGCCGCATGTAAATTCTTCGGGCCTGCTCCGTTCTTCGCTCCCGATGACGAAACCCACGGGCAACGCGCACGACGTGAACACACCGCCAAGCTCATCTGCCGACCATGCCCGGTGCGCCACGAATGCCTGCACTACGCACTGGCCACCGGCGAGCACCATGGCGTATGGGGCGGAGCGACCGAACGGGAACGTGAAAACCTGAAAGACCTCGGCCGAATTCGGGTGCAGTGTCACGAGCCGGCCACCGAGGCACTCACCACCGAACTCGTAGACAACCTGTACGGCCGCCTGGCTGATGTGGTCGACCTCGACGAAACCCCGTACTTGATGCCGGCGCGAAGGACGAGGCGTGACAGGTGACCGCACTTCACACGATATTGAGAACGATAGATGCGCTCGGCCCTCCATTTCGGGTGAGCACAGAGCCACCGGCGAACATCACCTCGGAGGACACGGAGGTCGACTGGTTCCACAGCGGACAGCTCTGCGATCCGGACACCGGCGAGGTCCGACGGCTTGTCGAACTGCATGCCAGGTTCCGGGATATGCCGGTGGGACGTCACGCCGGATCGCTGGTCTTCCAACGCTATTGCCACCGGGTCTGCGGCGTGTCGGTCGCGGCATGGGTGCTCCACGGTGTCGCTCTCGACCTCCGCGCCACAAGCGTGCGCGTGCGCCTTGCCGACGGCACTCCGGACCTTCTGGTATTGGGCCGCCCGACGGTGCAACCCGGTGCGACTGCCGAAGATGTCCTCGATACCACCTTCGACGGGCACCTGCTCCCCGTCGCTCGAGCATTACGGTCGGTAACAGGTCCCGGACTGGGCAACCTACTGGGAAACATCGCCGCAGGGTTCGCCGGCGGGTTCCGAACGCTCACCCACCGTTCCCCGGCATGCCTGGACGTACACGAGGTACGCGAGCGCGCTGAAGAGCTGCTTTCGGCTCGGCCCGAGCTTCGCCGTGGTGGCGACCTGCGGGTCCTGATCGGCCCCCTCGGCCCCCGTCTCCAGTACGACCGCACATCGTGCTGCCACTGGTATGCAGCCCCCGACGGCCGTAACTGCTCTTGGTGTTCTCGGCTCACCCGAGAAGAAAGAACCCAGCGGTTCCAGGAAGCAATGGCCGAAGAGTTCGGCGGCCGACCAGAAGTCCTGTGAAGTGATCCGACAAGTGCGTGTTCCGGTCGTACAGGGCCCGGACCACACCGATGTCTGCCGGTACCGAAACAGTAGCCGATCGATCCCCGACCGCTCGCACGATGGGCAGCATCGCGGCGGAGCCGGCGCGAGCTCTTCCGGCAAAGTCCCGGTGTCAGGACAACCGAGGACGCACCGTGGTCGCGATGCGCTCGAGGTTGTCGACCTGATGCGAGTAGGACAAGGCCAACGGGCGCGTATGAACAAGGAGGTGGTCGGCAAGTACGACCCCGGGATCTTCGGCAAGAGCGGCGACGAAATTCTCGGAACTGCCGACGACAGAGATCTGAGGAGTGTAGGCCCGGCCTGTAGCCGCTCGCAGCGAATGTTCCCGCCTACGTAGCCCTTCGGCCATGTCGGCGTCGTCGGCCACAACCACCGGTCGCGACAGAGCGACACGCGCGAGGGAACCGAGCGCGGCCCGATATCGGACGATGAGGCCGGCGACGCGCTCGTCCTCCTGCCGGGGTCCGTGCTCACCGACATTGCGACGTCCTGCGATCAGGCCGAGGCCACGGCGCGCAGTGTGTCCGACACCGTCGTCACTTCCACTGGTCACCCAGATCCGCTCCGCCAGAGGCTCCGTCTGCGGAACGACGCGCCGGCGGAAAGTACCGGATCCGACACCGAAGAGAGCCCCCTCGAGCAGCTCGTCGACCACGTTCCACTGACGAGCGTGACGGTCGTCGTGGTCGAAACCCCAGGTGTGGGAGGCGCTAGGTGATGAACCGCTGCCCAGGCCCAATTGGAGGCGTCCTCCTGAGAGGGCGTCGACGACGGCAGCGTCTTCGATCAGCCTGCGGGGATCCTCGAACGCGACAGCGATCGAAGCGGTACCCAGGACGAGGGTGGTGGTTTCCCTCGCGAGGGCCGCCAGCAGAACCAGAGGACTGGGCATCACCCCGCCTTGGTCACCGAAGCGGTGCTGGGCTACCCAGAACGATTCGAAACCGAATTCCTCTGCAGCGCGGGCTAATCGGATTGCATCGTCGATGCTTTCGGCAGGCGACGAACCGGTATCGACGTGGGTGAGCACGCCCCAACTCGTCATACCGGTACCACCATCGGACTGTTGTCGCGGGGATGGCGCAAGATGTCGGCCTCGATGCCGTAGATCTCCGAGAGCAACTCTGGGGTGATGATGTCCTCGGGAGTACCGACACCCCAGAGTCGACCGTCGTTCATCACACCGATGCGGTCACAGAATCGTGCCGCCAGATCGAGATCGTGCAGTGCAACCACCGCAGTGCCTCGACGGGCCCGGATCAGTCGCATGAGGCCGAGGCGGTGACGCAGATCCAGGTGGTTGGTCGGTTCGTCGAACAGCAGGACCGACGGTTCACCGGCGAGCGCCTGGGCGACGAGCACGCGTTGACGTTCTCCGCCCGACAGTCGCGCGAAGTCCCGGTCGGCGTACTCGGTCATCCCCACGGAGTCGAGGGAGGCCACGACCAACGCGGTGTCGATGTCGGTGTCGGATTCGAACATGCCCTTGTGAGCAGCGCGGCCGAGAAGGACGACATCGGCGACGGTGAGGGGAAAGTCCGCGGGTGTGTGCTGGGCGACGACTCCTGCAGTGCGGCCGATGAACCGCACCGGACTTCGCCATACGTCCCGGCCGTCGAGAGTGACGGTGCCGGAGGCGGGCCGTATCGCACGGTAGGCGGTACGCAGGAGTGACGACTTACCGCTGCCATTGGGACCGACGAGAGCGACGATCTCGCCGGCGGGGACGTCGAGAGTGACATCGTGGACGAGCGTTGCGTCCCCGAGTCGGACGCTCACGCGATCGAAAGTCAGCATCGACACCTCACCGGGCAGTGGTGCGGCGTAGCAGCCACACGAAGTACGGACCACCCACGAGCGCGGTGACGATCCCGACGGGGATCTCCTGGGGGATCATCACGGTCCGGGCCACCAGATCCGCGCCGATCGCGAAAGCAGCACCGACGACGAGCGCCACAGGCAACATCCGGCGATGGTCGGAACCGACAAGCATGCGCGCTACGTGCGGGATCATGAGGCCGACGAAGCCGACCACACCGCTGACGGCGACGAATATTCCTGTCAGCACCGTCGACAGCACGATCAGACCGAATCGGAGACGTCCGACATCCACTCCCAAAGCGGTGGCACTCTCATCGCCGGTGAGAAGTACATTGAGACTGCGGCACAACGGCATCAGCACCGCGCATGCCAGGAGCAACGCAACCGCAGGAACGATCAGTGTGTCCCATCGCGCAGCGCCGAATCCGCCGAGCGTCCACTGCAGAACCTGACCCGCCAGACTCTGGTCCGGGGACGTCAGCACCATCAGCGAGGTCAGCGCACTCAACACCGAGGACACCGCGACGCCGGCCAGGACCAGCCGGATCGGGTCGAGCGGACCGTTACCCCGCGCCACGAGCAGCACGACCACCATGGCGGTGAGTGCACCGAGGAAAGCGACGCTGGGTAACAACACCACCTGCATTCCCAATCCGAACCGCAGCACCGACACCGCTCCCGCTGCCGCGCCGGCGGAGACGCCGAGAATACCTGGCCCGGCCAAGGGGTTGCGCACCACTGCCTGGATGATGGTGCCCACCAGCGCCAAACCCGCTCCGACACATCCGGCCAACAGCACCCGGGGCAGGCGGGTGTCCGCGATGATCAGGTCCTGGGATCGGCTCCAATCAGGAGTGATCACTGACGGGCCCAAGAGCCGATGTCCGAGAATGCGCCATGCCGTGGACGCATCCACGCCTACAGACCCGGCGAGGATTCCGCCGGTGGTCACGGCGAGCAGAGCGCATGCCGCAGCAATGAGGACGATGCGGAAACGAGTGCGCTGAGCTTGCCCGATCACTCGAATGCGGAGGGATGGAACTGACGTGCCAGGTGTTCGACCCCGTCTATCGAGTAGGGTCCCGGCTGCAGTTGCGACAGTGTGATCGTCGGGAACGCCTCGTTACGGATGGCGGGGGTATCCGCGATGACCGATATCGATTTCAGGTCGGCGATCTTCGCTGCCACCGAGGGAGATCGGTACTGCGGGGTGGTGCCTTCCTCCCGGACCAGGATTACATCGGGAGCGCGTTCGGCGACCTGCTCCCACGACACGCTCATCCACCGCTGCGGTTCGTCGGCGAAGATGTTCACACCGCCGGCGGCTTCGATGAGCGCTGTGGCCATGCTGTTGCCGCCTGTGGTCGATGCCGCGTCGGTGCCGGACGCATAGAGGAACACCTTGACAGGTTCGGCCCCGTCGATCTGCGAACGGACGTCGTCGAGTCGGCTACGCAGTTCCGCGACCGACGACGCAGCCCGGTCCGGAACACGGAAGATGTCACCGACCGTGGTGATCTCGGTGAAAATGTCCTCGATTTCGACAGGTCCTGTGGCGCAGCCTTCGGGGTTCAGTCGGGTGTCGACACCGACCTCGTCCAGTTGTTCGCGGGTATGTCCGGTCTTCTCGCTGAATCCGTCGGGGTAGCCGGAGTACACGAAATCGGGATCGACGTCGATGAGCTGTTCCATGGTGGGTTGCTCGGAGGAGAGGATCGGCACCCGGGTATAGGCGCCGGTGTAGTCCGGAGCGATCTCGCGGCCGCGCATGTAGGCGGTACCGACCATGTGGTCTTCGAGCCCGAGTTCGAGCATGGTCTCGGTTGCATTGGACGTCAGGGTCACTGCCCGTTCCGGCGCGGTGGTGTACTCGGTGGTGATACCGCAGTTGTCCGCATCGACGTAAAGTCCGTCCGCCTGACGCTCACCGCTCTCGGCTTCGACGGCCTGACCACACGAGGTCGAGATCAAGGCGGTACCTACGGCCAGGATGGATATCACCAGACGGCGGGTGCGGCCGGGCGGGGGAACAGAGCGGTACACGGTGATTCCTTTCCGAGGTCGCACGCCTCGAAAGCAGGAACGGACAGCAGGGCTATCTGGCTCGCGGCAGCGGAGAACTCTGCCGACCACAGTGGCGGGACCGCGCCGGATTCATACCGGACTTCCACCCGTTGTCGCTGTCCGTTTCGGTAGGGACGCCCGAATCCTAACGCACACAAAGCTCCTACACGCAAAACGACGTGTGCAGACGGTGGTAGTGGATGACCGGCGTGCCGTCACGATCGGCCACCGTGGCACGCACACCGTACACCTGTTCGATCATCTCTTCCGTCAGCGCCTCGACCGGGCCGCCGTGAGCGACGACCCGTCCCTTCTCGAGAACGACCACGCGGTCGCAGAACATCGCCGCGAGATTGAGATCGTGCAGCGCGAGATAGGTCGTCACCGGAAGCGCCGCGACCCGTTCGAGGATGTCGAGCTGGTGCTGGATGTCGAGATGGTTGGTCGGCTCGTCCAGCAGCAGTTCTTCGGGCTCCTGCGCGAGGGCCCGAGCGATGTGTGCGCGCTGACGTTCACCTCCCGACATCGATCGCCACATCCGGTCGGCGTGTTCCGTCATCCCGGTCACCTCGAGCGCATGTGCGATCGCTGCATTCCCGCCGTCGTCGCGCCCGAGAACGTCGGCGTGCGGAATCCTTCCCAGCCGCACGACATCCCGTACCCGGATGTCGACCTCGGTGTGTGCGTGCTGCCCGACCATTGCGACCCGGCGCGCCAGGACGCGACGTCCGAGGCTGTGAATATCGGTGCCGTCCAGGGTCACCGCACCCGACTCGGGCCGGTCGACTCCGGACAGCAGACGGAGCAACGACGACTTGCCCGATCCGTTCGGTCCGAGTAGCCCGATCGTCTCCCCGGGCGCGGGATCGATCGTCACGTCGTCGACGACGAGATGTCCGCCGCGGCTCCACCGCAGCGACTTTGCGGACAGTGTCACGGAGTACTCCTCGTACGGAAGAGGATCAGCGCGAAGGCGGGCACGCCGATCAGTGCGGTCACCACACCCACGGGAACCTCTTGCGGCGCGAAGACGGTGCGGGCGACCGCATCGACCCACACCATGAAGACCGCCCCGACGACCGCAGTGACCGGCACCAGACGGCTGTGCCGCGGACCCACCAGGAACCGCGCCGCGTGGGGCAGTACCAGCCCCACGAAGCCGATCGCCCCTGCTGCACTGACCAGGACGGCGGTGATCAACGCTGTCACCAGGAGGAACATCAGACGGGTGCGTCCGACCGCGATCCCGAGGGTCGCGGCGGTCGACGACCCGAATGTGAAGGCGTCCAGCGACGACGCCTTCACCAGGCACACCACGATTCCGGCGGCGCAGACCGCTCCGCAGAGCACGACGTCGGTCCAGGTGGCTCCGCTCAGGGAACCGAGTAACCAGAACAGCACCCCCCGAGTACGTTCCGCGTCGGCGGACGAGATGACGATGAACGATGTCAGCGCCGAGAACAGTTGTGTTCCTGCCACTCCGGCCAGCACCACACGGGAGGTCCCGCCCCCTGTCCCGGTCGCCAACAGCAACACGAGTGCGAAGGAGACGAGTGCCCCGAGGAACGCTCCGCCCGACAACGACACGGCGCCCCCGCCGATACCCAGCACCGCAATCATCACCGCGCCGGTCGAGGCACCCGAGGAGATACCGAGCACGAACGGATCCGCCAGCGGGTTACGTAACAACGACTGCATGATCACGCCGCACACCGCGAGACCGGCACCGCACACCGCCGCGAGCAAGGTGCGAGGGAGACGCAGTTCCCACACGATTCCCTCCCGAATCGCGGTGACGGAACTGTCGGCCAGGCCGAGACGATCGAAGATCACCGCGTACACGTCGGTGACGGACAGATCGGCAGGACCGATGGTGACGGTTACCGCGATCGATACCGCGAGCGCGAGCAGACCTGCGGCGATGATGACGCCGGCCACCGGTGCCCGGCGACGCTCGAGAGGCCGCCGGGCAGTGGATGTCGCCATCAGCTGTGGAGGTTCCACTCGCGCAGCCCGGCAGCGACCTTCTCGATTCCATCGATCGTGCGGATGGACGGATTCATGTCTGCGCCGTTGACCACGATGTATCGCCGGTTCTGCACCGCGGTCAGGCGCTGCGTGACCGGATTCGATTCCAGGAACTGGATCTTGCTGTCGAGCGCGTCGCCGGTGATGCTGCGCCGGCTCAGATCGGCCAGCACGAGTGCGGTCGGATCTCGATCGAGAATCGATTCCCAGCTCACCTGGGGCCACTCGTTGGTGGTGTCGTCGAAGACGTTCTTCGCCCCGACGGCATCGGTGATGATGCCCGACGACCCGCAGCAACCCGCGACGTACGGCGTGTCGATGTCGGCGAACCAGTAGGCGAGCGACACGCCGTTCGCGTTCACCTGTCCCGACGCGACCTCGTAGCGCCGTTCGAGTTCGGCGACGAACTCCTCCCCTCGTTCACGGACATCGAAGATCGTTGCGAGCTCGCGGATCTCCTTGTACACCGACTCCATCGTCAGGGGTTCGGTGCGATTGCCGTCGGCATTGACGCTGTTGTCGTCCTTGCCGTCACAGTCGGTCGGCGACAGATAGGCGGGTACGCCGAGTTGTTCGAACTGCGCGGGCTCGGCGACTCCACCGGGGCCGAGCGTGCCACCGAAAGACGCGGAGACGAAGTCGGGCTCGGTATCGAGCACGACCTCGAAGGAGGGCTTGTTGTCGGCCAGACGCGGAACCTTCGCGTTCTCGTCGGCGAGATTCTCCCGCACCGGATCGGTCCATGTCGCGGTGCCCACCATGCGATCGGCGAGACCGAGCGACAGCAGGATCTCGGTGGATCCCTGGTTGAGTGAGACGGCTCGCTGCGGCGGTGCGTCGATCGTGATCGTCCTGCCGCAATTCTCGATGGTGAGCGGATAGGCCGATGCGGCGGTGTTCTTTTCGGCCGTCCCGGAGGGGTCGTCGCTCGACGAGCAGCCGGAGAGAGCCAGCGCTGCCGCGACCAGTGCTACGCCTGCGCGCAACACAGAATGCCGCCCCGTACGGGCGGTGAGTATCGAATTGTTCATGTCCATCCTCGTGGTCCTGCTTCGGTCGACGCAGGTGTCCTGGCTCCCGGATCGACGCTCACCCCCGGCCTTCCAACCCGTGTGGGCCGTGACCATGAATCGGGGGATCACTCCTCGGTGACAGTTGCGGGACAGCCACGGATTCGCACCGTTGTTCCCTACGTCGCCTACGAACAGTACAAGACCGGAACGGAATCCGGCCGATCACATCAGGTGAACGGAACGCCGCCCGTGACGGCGATGGTCTCTCCGGTGATGTAGCTCGACTCCTGTGACGCGAGGAAGACGTAGGCGGGCGCGAGCTCGGCGGGTTGCCCGGGGCGCCCGAGCGGAACGTCCTTGCCGAACTGTGCGTACGCGTCCTTCGGCATGGTCGCGGGGATGAGCGGAGTCCAGATCGGCCCGGGTGCCACCGCGTTGACCCGGATACCGCGATCGGCCACGTCCGATGCGAGCCCCTTGGTGAAATCGACGATGCCGGCCTTCGTCGTGGCGTAGTCGAGCAGACCGGGCGATGGGTTCGCAGCCTGGATCGAGGTGGTGTTCACGATCGTCGAGCCGGGCCTCATCTCGGCCACGGCGAATTTCGACAACCAGAACAGTGCGTACAGGTTCGTCTTCATGACACGGTCGAACTGTTCGGTGCTGATGTCGGCGATACCGCCGGGTTCGAGATGCTGATAGGCGGCGTTGTTGACCAGGATGTCGATGCCTCCGAGTTCGGAGACCGTCGTGTCCACGAGCTGTCGGCAGAAGGCCTCCTCCCGGACGTCGCCCGGAACGCACACCGCTCGCCGTCCCGCCTCCTCGACGAGTTCGGCGGTCTGCCGCGCGTCCTCGTCCTCGTCGAGATAGGCGAGGACGACGTCTGCGCCTTCCCTCGCGAAGGCGATGGCGATTGCCCGTCCGATGCCGGAATCACCGCCCGTGACGAGTGCGCGGCGATCCTGGAGCCGACCACTCCCCCGGTACGTCCGCTCCCCGTGGTCGGGGGCGGAGACGAGTTCGGCGGTCGTGCCCGGGTGGGCGATTTCCTGTTGTTCCTCGAGCGGCGGAACGGGATATTGCTCGCCGGGATGCTGCATGCGGTACTGGTCCTGGTCCGACACGGTTCCCTCCCTCGATCGGGTCGGTAGGTGCGATACCCGGCGACCGCGGCCCTCACACCGCAGAGGTCGTGACGAGGTGCCCTCCGGGGAGTGCGACGGAGCATAATGGCAGGTGACCGACATGAGCAGGGTCACATCCGCCCCGAGCGCATAATGGCCACTCATGTGTCGGAACGGAAGGGCTGAGGCATGAGCGCGGATCTGTCGGCCTATCGGAACGACTTCGCACGAATCGAGAAGAAGATCGCCGGGGAATTCGATCCGGGTCGACGTGGACGGGTGCTCGCTGTCTGCGTCGTCGTGCTGACGGTGTGCCTGCTGTTGCCGCAGTCGTCGGCGGCGTGGTCGTGGACGGTTCTCGGAAGCTGGTTCGGTACCGCTGCCCCGGTGGCCGTGCCGCTGCGGATCTTCGTGGGGCTGGCGTTGGTGTTCGGTGTGGTCGTCTCCACGCTGGCGTTGTGGTTGCGGCGGTGGAAACTGGCATCGCTGGCGATGCTCGGTTCGGGTCTGTCGTCCTTCTTCGGGTTGCTGGCCTACTGGTCGCAGTCGGGGATGGTCACCGACGCCCCGCACCGGCCGACAGCGGCGATGATCGTCGAGTGGCTGGTGATGATCGTGATGACCTCGCAGTGGCTCCCCATCGTGCTGAGCCGCTCTCCCACGGACCTGTCGCCCCGGCCGCACCCGATGCGCGCGCTCTGACGGATCGGGGGTGTCCGCTCAGCGGTCGACGAGCGAGCCCATCTTCTTCGCCAGGAAGTCGATGCTGCGGCGCGGCATGAGCCGTGCCAGCAGGTCGAGCATGGTGGCGTCCCTGCCGATGCACACGCGGAAGGTGCCTTTCTCGATCGCGTCGGCGATGCGGCCCGCCGCCTGGGCGGACGAGGTGATCCTGGCGGTCCCGTCGGTGTCGCGTCCCGGAATCGCGGCACCGGAATTCTCGGCGATGCCCGTGCGGATCGCCCCCGGGAACACGAGCGTCACGGCGACCTTCGTGGTGCGAAGTTCGGCGTAGAGACCTTCGGTGAGCAGTTTGACCGCGGCCTTGCTCGCACCGTAGACGGATTGACCGGGTACCGGCACGAACGCACCCATGCTGGAGACGTTGAGCAGGCTCGCCTCCGGACGCGACAGCAGAGCGGGCAGGAACGCCTTGCACAGGTGTACGGTGCCCCAGTAGTTGACGTCGAGAACCTTCGTCATCTCCTCGTAGGAGAGCTCGGCGAACGGGACGAACTTCTGGATGATGCCGGCGACGTTGGCGATGCCGTCGACATGCCCGTGCGCGGCGGTCACCTCGCCGACCAGTGCTTCGACAGCGCTGCGATCGGACACGTCGACGGTGTGCGTGGTCAGTCGATCGGTATAGGCGACCGCGAGCGCCCGGGTGCCGTCGAGCGCTTCGGAGCGCAGGTCGACGGCAGCGACCCGCGCTCCGCGGACGAGCAGTTCGAGGACGACGTCACGTCCGATCCCGTTGCCCCCACCGGTGACGACGAATACCTTGCCGCGTATCTCCATGTGCCCTTCCCTCCCTGTAGGCCCGTACGGACAGTCAACGCTCTCCTGCGCCGCTCCGCCACGGGGAAGCGTCGACGATCCCGCGACCGTCCGCCTGAATTGCCCCCTGACGTGTGCGGAAGCGGTTACCGGGGTACATACCCGGTCACAGGGCATCTCATCTACGGAGGCACCAATGGGAACATCGAAGAACGAGGACGACGAGGTCCGCAGGGATCCGCCGGGCCCGGTCGACCACGGTCGCGACGGTGGTATGGCCACCCGCGAGAACGCTCCGGACGTGGTGGAACGCTCCGACGACGACTAGGCCGGCACGCCCGGCCTCGAAACGGGCAGGTGACGGCCATGTGCCGACTCTTCGGGATGTCCGCGGCACCTCACCGCGTACACGCCACCTTCTGGCTCCTCGACGCCGAGGACAGCCTCGCGCAGCAGAGCCACCGCATGCCCGACGGCACGGGTCTGGGGAGTTTCACCGCCGACGGCCGTCCGCTCGTCGAGAAACAACCGATCGCGGCCTACAAGGACAGGGCGTTCGCACTCGAGGCCCGGGAACACGAGTCCCGGACGTTCATCGCACACATCCGCTACGCCACGACGGGCGATCTCGTGCCGGCCGACACTCATCCGTTCGAGCAGAACGGCCGGTTGTTCGCCCACAACGGCGTGATCGAGGACCTGCCCGCATTGGAGGCGGAACTCGGCGACCGGCGGGAGCTCGTGCACGGCGACACCGATTCGGAGCGGTTCTTCGCATTGATCACCGAACGGGTCGACGAGCACGGCGGTGACGTCACCGCCGGAATCAGGTCGGCTGTCGAATGGGTCGCGGACAACCTGCGCATGCTGTCGTTGAATTTCGTGCTCGTCACCGCCGACGAGATGTGGGCCTTCCGCTATCCCGCCGTCCACGATCTGATGTTCCTGTCTCGTCGGCCGGGTGGTGCGAGCGGGAGCCGGCATCTCGAGCACGCCGGTGCCTCCGGGACCGTGCGTACCCGGTCGGGTGCGCTGGCCACGAAGTCCTCCGTGGTCGTGGCCACCGAACAGATGGACGAGGACCCGGGGTGGACGTCGCTGGAAGCGGGCGAACTCCTCCACGTCGGACCGCAGCAGCAGCTGAGCCGGACGATGCTCCTCGAGCGTCCACCACGCCACGCACTGGCCCTCTCGGACCTGAGCGGCCGCGCCGCCGCCGCTCAGGCACCCAGCGCCCCACCCGGCAGACCGTAGTCGCCGGCGTCCGGCCGGGGCGGGTCAGCAGCGTCGCAGCAGGTAGGTGTCCATCACCCAGCCGCGTGCGTTTTTCGCGCGGATGCGGGCCGCACGGATCGAGGGAAGCACGTCCGTCAGAGGACCGGCGACGAGTTCCTCGTCATCGGTCCCGAGATTCGCACCCCACCAGATGTTCCACTGCCCGCGCAGTTCCGAGCACGCGAGACCGCCGTCGAGCACGACGACGATGTTGTCGGCTCCGGCCTCGATCCCGGTGCCGAGCCGCCGGCCGGTGGTCACCAGAATGGAGCTTCCGACAGTGTTGAGCACCAATCGATGTCGCGCAGCGAGCATCTGCACACTGCTGACACCCGGAAGGACGTCGTAGTCGAGCCGCACTCTGCCTCGCTCGAGGATGTGGTCGACGATGCGAATCGTGCTGTCGTACAGGCCCGGATCACCCCAGACCAGGAAGCCGGCCGTCTCGTCGTCCCGAACCTGTTCGAGCAGAACGGATTCGTAGGCCGCGGCGCGGGCGGCATGCCAGTCGCGCACCTCGTCGCCGTAGCGCTCCGGATTCCGGTCCCGAGGTGGGTCGGGCACCACGATCACCCGATGCGCACCGGAGGTGTGGCGGCGAAGAATGTCCTCGCGCACGTCGACGAGATCGTCCACGCCCCGGTTCTTGTCGGCCACGAGGAAGACATCGACGCTCTCGAGGGCACGCACCGCCGCCACTGTGAGATCGTCGGGTCCTCCGGGGCCGATACCGATGAGCCGAACTCTCACGCGCGGTCCTCGAGATCGCCCTCGACCTCCAGATAGACCTGCTGCAACCGGCTCACCGTCTCGGGATCCGGCTCGGCCCACAGGCCACGATCTGCCGCCTCGGTGAGACGTTCGATGATCCCGCGCAGCGCCCACGGATTCGCCTCGCGGAGGAAGTCCTGGTTCTCCCGGTCGAGCGCGTAGTTCTGCGCGAGCGACTCGTACATCCAGTCCTCGACCACTCCGGCGGTGGCGTCGTAGCCGAACAGATAGTCCACGGTCGCAGCGAGTTCGAAGGCTCCCTTGTACCCGTGCCGGCGCATCGCGCCGATCCAGCGCGGGTTGACGACACGCGCGCGGAACACCCGCGCGGTCTCCTCCGCCAGCGAGCGGGTGCGGACCGCATCGGGCGTGGTGGAATCGCCGATGTACGCCTTCGGGTCGGTACCCGTGAGCGCACGCACCGTCGCGACCATGCCGCCGTGGTACTGGAAATAGTCGTCCGAGTCCGCGATGTCGTGCTCACGGGTGTCGGTATTCTTCGCGGCCACCGCGATCCGGCGGTAGTTCGAACGCATGTCCTCGTCGGCCGGGACCCCGTGGACGCCGCGGCCGTAGGCGAATCCACCCCAGGCGGTGTAAACCTCGGCAAGATCGGCGTCGGTGCGCCAGTTGCCGGAGTCGATGAGCTGCAGGATGCCTGCACCGTACGAACCGGGCTTCGACCCGAAGATCCGGCGCACCGCGCGATCGGCGTCGCCGTGCGCGGCTTCGTCACGCTTGGCGTGAGCCTTCACGTAGTTCCGGTCGTCGGGCTCGTCGAGTGCGGCGACCATGCGGATCGCATCGTCGAGCATGCCGATGACATGGGGGAAGGCATCACGGAAGAAACCGGAGATCCGGACTGTGACATCGATGCGCGGCCGGCCGAGTTCGTCGAGCGGAATCACGGTCAGTTCGCGGACCCGGCGCGACTCGGCGTCCCATACGGGTCGCACGCCGACGAGTGCGAGCACCTCGGCGATGTCGTCACCGGCGGTGCGCATCGCGGACGTCCCCCACACCGACAGACCCACCGACCGCGGGTACTCCCCCGTGTCGGTGATGTACCGTTCGATCAGGTTGTTCGCGAGGGCGACACCGGTGTCGTAGGCGAGGCGGCTCGGCACGGCCTTGGGGTCGACGGTGTAGAAGTTCCGGCCTGTCGGCAGCACGTTGACCAGGCCGCGCAGTGGTGATCCGGACGGACCGGCGGGGACGTAACCGCCGTCGAGTGCGTGAAGCACGGCGTCGAGCTCGGCCGTCGTGCCCGCGAGGCGGGGAACCACCTCGTCGGCAGCGAAGGTGAGTACCCGCGCGACTTCGGAATCGGGATGACCGAGAACGGATTCGACAACGCGCTCGGACGACCCCGCGTTCCAGTCGTCGTCCTCCATGGCCTGTACGAGCGACCGCGCGAGGGCTTCCACCCTGTCGACCTCGGCCACCGGGGCGTCGGGCTTCAACCCGAGCGCGGTACGCAGACCGGGCACGGCGTTGCTCTTGCCTCCCCACACCTGCGCGGCACGCAGGATCGACAGCACCAGATTCACCCGCGCCCCACCGGTCGGTGCGGCACCGAGGACGTGCAGACCGTCCCGGATCTGGGCGTCCTTGACCTCGCACAGCCAGCCGTCGACGTGGAGCAGGAAGTCGTCGAATTCGGCGTCGTGCGGGCGGTCGTCGAGCCCGAGATCGTGGTCGAGTTTCGCGGCCTGGATCAGCGTCCAGATCTGCGCGCGGATCGCGGGTAGCTTGGCCGGATCCATCGCGGCGATGTTCGAATACTCGTCGAGCAACTGCTCGAGACGTGCGATGTCACCGTACGATTCGGCACGTGCCATGGGCGGGATGAGGTGATCGACGATCGTCGCATGGGCGCGGCGCTTGGCCTGCGCTCCCTCACCCGGGTCGTTGACGAGGAACGGGTAGATCAGCGGCAGGTTTCCGATCGCGGCGTCGGTTGCACACGCCGCGGACAGGCCCGCGTTCTTTCCGGGCAGCCACTCCATCGACCCGTGCTTGCCCAGGTGCACCACGGCGTCGGCACCGAAGCCGTGCTCGACCCACTTGTAGGCGGCGAGATAGTGATGCGACGGTGCCATGTCGGGATCGTGGTAGATCGCGACCGGGTTCTCACCGAATCCGCGGGGCGGCTGGATCATCAGCACCACGTTGCCGGCCTGCAGGGTCGCCAGCACGATCGCCTTGTCGTCACCGCTGCCGTCGACGAACAGCGACCCGGGCGCCGGTCCCCACGCCTCGACGATGGCATCGGTGAGCTCGACGGGTAGATCACCGGTCCATGCGAGATAGTCCGACCTGGTCACTCGCACCGGGTTTCCGGCCAGCTGGTCGGCGGTGAGCCATTCCTCGTCCTGCCCACCGGCATCGATCAGGGCGTGGATGAGGGTGTTGCCGGCCTCGGTGTCGTCCTCGACGTCCATGCCGGGAAATCCGTCGCCGAGGTCGTATCCGGCATCGCGTAGAGCGCGCAGCATGCGGATCGCCGACACCGGGGTATCGAGACCGACGGCGTTACCGACCCGGGAATGTTTGGTCGGGTAGGCGGACAGCATGATCGCTATCCGGCGCTGCGGCGGCGGCACATGTCGCAATCGTGCGTGCGCCACCGCGATACCGGCGACGCGTCGGCACCGTTCCGGATCGGTGACGTAGCAGGGCAGTCCGTCGGCGTCGAGTTCCTTGAACGAGAACGGCACCGTGATGATGCGGCCGTCGAACTCGGGAACCGCGATCTGCGTGGCCGAATCCAGCGGCGACACACCGTCGTCCGACTCCGCCCAGTCGTCACGACTCCAGGTCAGACACAGCGCTTGCAGGATCGGGATGTCCAGTGCCGCCAGATCCCCGACGTCCCATGCCTCGTCCTCACCGCCGGCGCTCACGGTGGCAGGTCTGGTTCCGCCGGCCGCCAGCACCGTCACGACGAGCGCGTCGAGGGTTCCGAGCGCAGCGAGCAGATCGTCCGGCGCACCGCGCAGCGAGGCGCAGTGGATCACGACTCCGCGGGCCCTGCCCGTGGCGTCGATCGCGTCGGCGAGGTCGTGTGCGAATTGCACGTTTCCGCTGGTGTGGTGGGCTCGGTAGAACAGCACGCCCACACGGGGCAGGTCGTCGCCGGCCGGCGCCGCGGGCCGGTCGAGTATGCCCCACGCGGGCAGTTCGGCGGGCGGTTCGAAGCCTTCACCGCCGAGCAGCACGGTGTCGCACAGGAATGCGTGCAGCTGTGCGAGATTCACCGGGCCACCGTGGGCGAGATAACGATGCGCCTCGGCGGCGGTGCCGATGGGTACGGTCGAATGCCCCATGAGCTCGGCGTCGGGAGTCTGCTCACCGCCCAGGACGACCACCGGAACCCCGGCCGCGAGCACGGTCTCGAGCCCGTTCTGCCAGCTACGCGCGGAGCCGAGTATCCGTACGACCACCAGGTCGGATCCGTCGAGCAGAGCAGGCAGTTCGGTGGACACGTCGAGGCGCGAGGGGTTACCGAGCGTCCACTCGGAGCCGCTCGACCGCGCCGACAACAGGTCGGTGTCGGACGTCGACAACAACGTCAGGCGCGTCACGACGCGGCCCGAAAATACAGGCGTACAGCCATGTTCAGTCTCCAAAACCCTCGTGGACCTCACGTGCCGTGGCCGGTCTCCTGGCTGACGGGTCATCGCTGCTGCGCCGACCTTCCCGGATGACTCCAGTGGCCTCCGAACCGGCGGACCGGTACGGACGAGGGCGAGCAACTATCCGCTCACAGTGGCGAGGGCCGCGCCGGTTTCCCACCGGCTTCCCGAGCACCACGGCGATGCGAGCGTAGCGCACGCCGGCCGGAAGGTGTGCAAGCATGTGCGTCCGTGGACACTCAGCCACCCCTTCTCCCCCCCGACCGGTGCCCCGGAATTCTCCGGCCGCACATCGCTGCCGACGGTGCGCTGGTGCGCGTGCGGGTACCCGGCGGGCAACTCCCCGACGGCGCTCTGCACGCGCTCTCCGCGGCGTCCACCGCGTTCGCCGACGGCGACGTGCATCTGACGTCGCGCGGAAACCTGCAGCTCAGGGGTATCGAACTCGACGAGTGCGGGTCGGTGCCTACTGCCCTGGCGGCAGCGGTGATCGCGGCGGGACTGTTGCCCTCCGGGAGTCACGAACGGGTACGGAACATCGTCGCCTCGCCACTGTCGGGACTGCAGGGCGGTCTCGCCGACGTCCGTCCGCTCGTCCGCGAGCTCGACGCCGCATTGTGCGCCGATTCCACGCTCACGGATCTGCCGGGACGGTTCCTGTTCGGCATCGACGACGGTCGCGGTGATATCGCCGCTTTGCGATGCGACCTGACCGCGATCGTCCGCGACGCCGGGACGGCGACGATCTCGATCGGCGCGCTCGAGGGCCCGTCGGTCCCCTTTTCGCAGGTTCCGGCGACCCTGATCCGGCTCGCTCGCCACTTCGTCGAGATACGGGAATCGGTGTGGCACGTGCGCCTGCTCCCGCGCGCGGGTGCCGAGCTCGGGGGCGGGGATCCCGTACCACGCCCGGCCGGCTTCACCATGCCGTACGGAATGCTCGGTGACGCGGTGTCGGTTCTGGTTCCGCTCGGGATTCTCACCCCGGGAATGGTGGCCGCCCTGCCCGATCGGGGTGTCGTCGTCACACCCTGGCGTGGTCTGGTGATCGCGGGCGGAACGAATCCCGTTGTCCTGCGGGAAGTCGGCTTCGAGACCACTGCCGAGTCGGTCTGGCAGCGGGTGAGCGCGTGCACGGGCGCGCCCGGGTGTAGCCTCGCCCAGGGTGACACCCGGGCCGAGGCCCGCCGGATCGTCGCCGGAGATACCACCGATTCCCGAATTCATGTCGCCGGGTGCGAACGCGCCTGCGGCGCACCGCACTCCCCGCACACTCTTGTCCTCGCCAGGAGCTCACCGTGACCGTCCAGCCTCCGCGCCCCCCGCGCGTGTCCGCACCGCCCCGCCGGTACGACTACGTCACCGACGGCGCCGAGATCTACGTCCGGTCGTTCGCGACGATCCGCGCCGAGTCGGATCTGACCGCGGTCCCCGCGAATGCCGAGAAGGTCGCCGTGCGGATGATCCACGCGAGCGGACAGACCGATCTCGCACGCGATCTCGTGATCCATCCCGATCTCGTTCCGGCAGCGCGCGCTGCGCTCAACGCCGGCGCGCCGATACTCACCGACGCGAACATGGTCGCCTCCGGCGTCACGCGCACGCGGCTTCCCGCCGGCAACGACGTGGTGTGCCTGCTTGCCGATCCGCGCGTTCCCGAACTCGCCGAGCGCTGGGCCACCACGCGGTCGGCCGCGGCGGTGTCGTTGTGGACGGACCGGCTCGACGGGGCGGTCGTCGCGATCGGCAATGCACCGACCGCGCTGTTCCATCTGCTCGAGATGCTCGACGCGGGCGCCCCGCGTCCCGCGGCGATCGTGGGCGTGCCCGTGGGGTTCATCGGTGCCGCCGAATCCAAGGAAGCACTGCTCGGCCATCCGTTGCGGATACCGCATCTGGTGGTCCGGGGGCGGCGCGGCGGTTCGGCGATGGCGTCGTCCGCGATCAATGCACTTGCGCAGGAGGCGGAATGAGCGAGACGACGATGCCCGGCAGACTCTACGGGGTGGGTCTCGGGCCCGGCGACCCGGAGCTGATCACGCTCAAGGCGGCCCGGCTGATCGGTGAGGCCGACGTGCTCGCCTACTATTCCGGCACGCACGGCCGTTCCATCGCCCGATCGATCGCGGCCGGGTTGATCTCGGACGGGGTGATGGAGGAACTGCTGGTGTATCCGGTGACCACGGGCGCCACCGAACACCCCGGTGGCTACGACGGCGCGATCGCCGACTTCTACGACGAGTCCGCCGAGCGGCTGGCCGTCCATCTCGGCGCGGGCCGCACCGTGGTGGTGCTGTGCGAGGGTGATCCGCTGTTCTACGGCTCGTACATGTATCTGCACGACCGCCTCGCGCCGCGATACCCGACGGAGGTGGTACCGGGTGTGACGTCGGTGTCCGCTGCTGCGGCTGCCGCGGCCGAGCCGATGGTCCGCCGCACCGACGTACTCACCATCCTGCCGGGCACGCTTCCCACCCCGGAACTGGCCCGCCGCCTCGCCGACACCGACGGCGCGGCGATCATGAAGCTGGGCAGGACGTTCCCCGCCGTCCGGGAGGCGCTCGCCCAGTCCGGTCGACTCGACGACGCGGTCTACGTCGAACGCGCATCGATGGATCGGCAACGCATCCTGCCGGTCGCCGAGGTCGACGCGGACACGGTGCCGTACTTCTCGGTGATCCTCACCGCCGGCGACCGCGCGCCGAAGAACCGCGAGATCGGCGACCGCTCCCGGCCGGTTGTGGTGGAGCCGCCGGAAGCGGACGTGACGAACGAGTTGCTCGTCGTCGGGCTGGGCCCGGCCGACGACAAGTGGCTGACGTCCGAAGCCGCGGACGCGCTCACGCAGGTCGATCACGTCGTCGGATACGGACCGTACGTCGACCGCGTTCCGGTTCGCCCCGGGCTGCACCGTCATTCGAGTGGCAACACCGTGGAGGTGGACCGCGCACGATTCGCGCTCGATCTCGCTCTGTCCGGTGAGAAGGTCGCTGTGGTCTCCGGCGGTGACGCCGGAGTGTTCGGGATGGCGTCGGCGGTCTTCGAGGCCGCGCAGGACGAGAAGTACGCGTCCGTACCGATCCGCGTCCTGCCGGGTGTCTCCGCGGTGCAGGCCGTGGCAGCGCGGGCGGGCGCCCCGATCGGTGGTGACTTCGCGGTGATGAGCCTGTCGGATCGCCTCAAGCCGTGGAACGTGATCGAGAAGCGACTGGCGGCGGTCGCCGAGGCCGACCTCGTCCTGGCTGTCTACAACCCGGCGTCGCGCTCGCGCAGCACGCAGGTCGCCGATGCGAAAGCGATACTGCTGAAACATCGTCCGGCCGACACCGTCGTCGTGATCGGGCGCGATGTGGGACGACCCGGCGAGTCTCTCGAGGTGACGACGCTCGAGAAGCTGGATCCGGTGAGCGTCGACATGAGATGCCTGCTCATCGTCGGCGCGGCGGCTACGTCGGTGACGTCGACCGGTGCCGTGTGGACGAAGCGGTCGGTCGACGTTCAGAGTTCGGGATCGTCGACGACCGCTTGGACGAGCCGGCCGTAGGTCTCGATGAGGGTCGCGCTGGGAATCACGTCGGGTGGCAGCATCTCGAACGTCCTCAGGCTGCCCGCCAGCCCCAGCAGAAGCGTGACGACCATCTGCGAGCGCGCCGTCCCCGCCGACCGGTCGCCGATCAGCGCCGCGATCCGGCCGACGACCCGCTCGCTCGTGCGTGCGCGGGCAACCGCCGGATCCGTTGCCTCACGAACCAGGAAGGGTGCCACCGCCCAGAATTCGTAGTCGTCCGAATCCCGTCGTTCGACGACGGCACGCACCATCCGGTATCCGACCGGCTCGTCGTGACGGACGGCCTCGGCGAGCCCGGGAGAATCCGGAGCCGCCGCCTGGAACAGTTCGGCCTTGCTGCCGGTCAGTTTCATCACGAGCGCCGGTGAGACACCTGCCGCTTCGGCGACATCTCTGATGGTGGTGCCGTTGAAACCCCGCTCGGCGAACAGCGGCCGGGCGGCGTCGAGGATGACCTCGCGGGTGGATCGTTCGGTCACTTATGCCTTCGCCTCCACTGATACGTCCGCGACGCTCGCCGTCGACGGTCGATGCCGGGGAAGGAACACGGCTGCCAGGCCGGCGGAGAACGTCGCGACGCCCGCGATCGCGAACATCACCGTGAAGGCACTGTGGGACGGGAAGACCGTCCCGGCCACCTCGACGGTGAGACCGGCGACCAAGGCTGCGACCACCGCACTCATACCCGATGATCCGATCGTCCGGAGCAGGCTGTTGAGACCGTTGGCCGCAGCGGTCTCGGAAAGCGGGACGGCTCCCATGATGAGTGCCGGCATGGTGGCGAAGGCCATCGCGTTGCCGATGCTGACGAGGACACTGCCGATGATGATGAGCGCCACCGTGTCGTCGAAAGCCATCCGGAATCCGTAGGCCACGGTCATGAGCAGGCCCGCGGCCAGGAGTGTGGTGCGGCCACCGAAGCGTGCGGTCAGGCGGGCCGACAACGGAGAGACGACGAGCATCGTGAGTCCGCCCGGAACCATGCACAGTCCCGCGGTCGCTGCGCTGAGTCCGAATCCGAAACCGGTGACCTCGGGGAGTTGCAGTTGCTGCGTGGTGGAGAGCGTGTTCGCGTACGCCGCGAAGCCGACGAACAGCCCCGCGAGGTTGGTGAGCAGAACGGGCCGGTGGGACGAGACCCGCAGGTCGATCATGGGAACGGGCACACGCAGTTCGTAGGGCACCCAGAGCGCGAGGACGACGGCGGCCGCCCCCAGGCTCACCAGGGTCTGCGGACTCGACCAGCCCCACACCGGGCCCTTCGAGATGCCGAGGAGCAGCGCCACCAGCGCGAGCGACAGCAACACTGCGCCGACGAGGTCGAAGCGGCCCCGGGCACCGGATGCGCTCGCCGGAACCGTGACGAGGATGCCGACGAGGAGGAGCACACCGGCAGCCGCCGAGACGTAGAAGACCGACGCCCACCCCAGGGTGTCGTAGAGAATGCCCGCTGCGGGCAGTCCCAGGGCGCCGCCGATGCCCATCGTGGCGCTGGTCAGCGCCACCGCGCCGGCGACCTTCTCGCGGGGCAGCAGGTCGCGCAGTACTGCCATGGCGACGGGGATGAGCGCCGAGGAGAAGCCCTGCAGGGCGCGCCCGATGAGGACCGCGAGGTAGCTCCCGCCGAGCGCGGCGATCAGCGACCCCACGATCATCATGGCCAGCGACAGCACCATCATCCGGCGCTTGCCGAACATGTCGGCGGAGCGGGAGACGATGGGCGTGGCGACCGCTCCGGTCAGCAGCGTGATGGTGACCAGCCAGGTCGCGGCGCCGGCCGAGGCGTCCAGGATCTCGGGGAAGTCCGGGAGCAGCGGAATGACCAGCGTGGTCTGCAGGGCCGCGACGAGGCCGGCCAGGCTCAGCAGCGTCGTGATCGTGGTGCTCGACGCCGATGTCGTTCGTGCCATGTCCCCATCTCCGTTGTCGCCCATCAGGGTGAACACCGTTCACCCTGACCGAGTGAACGGTGTTCACCCCCGGCTTGTCAACAGGTCCGGCGCGAGGATGAAGCGTTATCCGAGACCGTGACGTTCGCGGGCGGGGTCGTAGAGGTGCGAGCAGGCGACATCGGGTTGCTCCCGGACCCCGAGGGCCCGTCCGACGACGATCACAGCGGTGTGCTTCAGTCCCGTTGCCTCGACACTGTCGGCGATGTCCGCGAGGGTGCCGCGCAGCACGACCTGGCCCGGGCGCGACGCGAACGCGACCACCGCGACGGGGCAGTCGGCGCCGTACTCCACCGTGAGTTCCTCGGCGAGGACCCGGACGCGTGTGATCGCCAGGTGCAGGACGAGACTCGCCCGGAGCCCGGCGACCCGCGCGAGCGCCTCCGTGCCGGGCATCGCCGTCGACCGGGCCTGGGTGCGGGTCAGCACGACCGTCTGTACGAGTTCGGGAACGGTCAGTTCGGTACCGAGCGCCGCGGCCGCCGCAGCGTAGGCCGGAACACCGGGCGTGACGTCCCAGGGCACCCCTGCGGCGTCGAGTCGTCGCGTCTGTTCGGTGAGCGCGGAGTACAGCGACGGGTCGCCGGAACACAGCCGCACCGCATCGAGCCCGCGCCGGTGTGCGTCGACGAGGTGGGCGGTGATCTCGTCGAGGTCCAGATGTTGCGTGTCGATCAGTTCGGCGTCGTCACGGCAGTGCGAGAGGGTCTCGGCATCGAGATAGGTACCGGCGTACAGAACCACCGGGACCTCGCGGAGCAGGTTCACCGCCCGCAGCGTGAGCAGGTCGGCCGCTCCCGGTCCGGACCCGACGAAATGGACGGTCATCGTTCACCTTTCACTGCACTCCATTGCACCACGGGTCGTTGCGCGCGCCACCCGGTGAATGTTCCGATCGGATCTGCGTGTTCGACGGACAGGCGCACGAGTTCACCGCCGTGCATCTTCCACCACCGCACCAGGACGGCCTCGGTCTCCAGGGTCACCGCGTGCGCGACGAGCCTTCCGCCGGGAGACAGTGCGTCCCAGCATGTGCCGAGCACGCCGTCACGGCTTCCTCCCCCACCGACGAAGATCGCGTCGGGCGCTTCGAGACCGGCGAGTGCAGCGGGGGCGGGTCCGCGGACGACGCGCACGGTGGACGGCACACCCAGCGCGGCGGCATTGCGCTCGATCGCGTCGGCGCGACCGGCCTTGCCCTCGACCGAGATCGTGCGGCAACGGGGATGCGTGCGCGCCCATTCGATTCCGACGGAACCGGCACCGGCACCGACGTCCCACAGCAGCTCCCCCGGACGCGGCGCGAGGGCACATACCGCGGCGAGGCGCACGGTCCGCTTGCTGAGCTGGCCGTCGTGCTCGAACAGCTCGTCGGCGAGACCGGGCACTGCCGACAACCCCGCGGAACCGTCGACCTCGATGCACAGCAGACTCAACGGCGGAACCGATGCGTTCACGAGATCGTCTGCTGTCGAATCGATCCGGGATTCTGCGTCCTCCCCGAGATTCGAGAGCACCGTCGTCCGCGACCGGCCGAATCCCCCCTCGGCGAGCAGCGCCGCGACGTCCGGCACCCGCCCTCCGTCGACGAGGACGACGAGCCGCCGCCCGCGGGTGAGAAACCGTCGCAGCGAGTCGATCTCGCGTCCCACCACGGTCACCGTCTCGCATTCCTCCGCAGACCAGCCCATGCGGGCGCGGGCGAGCGCCACCGAGGACACGGCGGGGATCACCCGCACGGCGTCGCGGCCCAGTCGACGGATCAGGGTGGTGCCGATCCCGGAGACCAGCGGATCGCCCGACGCGAGGGCGACGACATCCCTGCCTGCGTGCCGCTCGAGGAGATCGTCGAGGCCCGGCAGCAGCGGCGACGGCCACTGCTCGCGCATCGCACGGCCGGCAGGTACCAGCCCGAGGTGCCGCCGGCCGCCGAGCAGAACGTCGGCGGCGAGTATTCGTTCCCGGACGAGCGACGGCACACCCGGCCACCCGTCCGCTCCGATACCGACGACGGTGATGCGTGAACCCATGGCGGTGAACCCTAGCCCACGGGTTGGGGTTAGACTCGGCCGCAGCAAGGCAATCGAAGGTGCCCCTCACGGGGATAATCGGGAAGCCGGTGAGAATCCGGCACAGGCCCGCTGCGGTGACCCGGGAGTCGTCGATCACGCGCATACGCGCAGCCACTGGACCACACGGTCCGGGAAGGCGATCGCACGGCGTCCGACCGGGAAGTCCGAATACCGGCCTTCGAACAGCTTGCCCCGGAGAACATCCCAGCGGGAGCCTGTGGAGGTTGGAGTGCACGTGTATCCGTTCGGCGCGGTGGTCGGTTCCGACGACCTCGCGCTGGCCCTGACCCTGTGTGCGGTGTCGCCGTCGATAGGCGGTGTGCTGGTACGCGGCGAGAAGGGCACCGCGAAATCGACGACGGTGCGTGCCCATGCCGCACTGTTGCCGCCGGTCACCGTCGTGGAGGGGTGCCGATTCTCGTGCGATCCGACCGCACCCGATCCGTCCTGTCCGGACGGCCCTCATCCTGCCGATGCGGCCGCGCACATCCGGCCGGTGCGGCTCGTGGAACTACCCGTCGGTGCGGCGGAGGATCGTGTCACCGGCTCGCTGCATCTCGGAAAAGCACTGTCCGAACGCAGGGCCGAATACGAACCCGGCCTCCTGGCCCTCGCCCATCGGGGTGTGCTGTACGTCGACGAGGTCAACCTCCTGCACGACCACCTCGTGGATCTGCTGCTCGACGCCGCCGCGATGGGCCGTTCCACCGTCGAACGTGACGGTGTGTCCGTCGCACACGCTTCCCGGTTCGTGCTGGTCGGAACGATGAATCCCGAAGAAGGCGAACTGCGTCCGCAACTCCTCGACCGCTTCGGACTCGCCGTCGACGTAGCCGCGCCCCGCGACCCGCGGGTGCGTGCCGAGATCGTGCGGCGACGCATGGCCTTCGACGCCGATCCCGCCGGATTCGCCGACCGCTGGGCGGATCGGGACGCCGAATGGTCACGGGGCATCGTCGCCGCGCGCGAACTCGTCCCGCAGGTCGTGCTGAGCGACGACGCACTGGTCTCGATCGCCGAGGTGTGCGCGGCCTTCGACGTGGACGGCATGCGCGCCGACCTCGTCACCGCTCGCACCGCGATCGCGCACGCCGCGTGGTACGGGCGCACCGAAGTGACACGCGAGGACATCGCGGCAGCGGCGCGGCTGGCACTGCCGCACCGGCGGCGACGCAATCCCTTCGATGCGCCCACCAGCAGCGACGACCTGCTCGACGAGTTGCTGAGCGAGGACGACGCCGACCCTGATCCCGATCCCGGCCCCGACGACGATCCCGGTGGCGGGGAGAGCGCACCCGGCGAAACTGCGGGCGACGTGGCCTCCGACTCGGCCGGCCGGTCGTCCACCACGCTGTCGGCGGCGTCGGATCCGTATCGCACCGAGGTGTTCTCCATCGACCGGGTCGGGCGCGGGGCGGCCGGTCGCCGGTCGCGGGCGGTCACCACGATCGGCCGCACCGTGGGAAGCCGGCGCGGCGATTCCGGTCCCGTCCACCTGCCCGCGTCGATTCGTGCCACGGTCGTCACCGACAAGGACGGCTGGCAACTGCGCCGCAAGATCATCGAGGGCCGCGAGGCCAATCTGGTGCTGCTGTGCGTCGACGCCTCCGGGTCGATGGCGGCACGCAATCGGATGGTCCAGGTCAAGACGGCAGTCCTGTCCCTGCTGCTCGACGCCTACCGCCGCCGCGACACCGTCGGTCTCGTGACGTTCCGCGGCACCGGCGCCACCCTCGTACTTCCGCCGACCGGTTCGGTCGACGTCGCGGCCGCCCGGTTGCAGGAACTTCCGGCGGGCGGACGTACACCGCTCGCAGAAGGACTGCTCGAGGCTGCGAGCACCATCCGGAAACACGCGCTGCGCGACCCGGAACGGCGGGCACTGCTCGTCGTGGTCACCGATGGCCGCGCGACCGCGGGGCATCACGCTGTCACGCGATCCCTCGATGCCGCAGACATCATTGCCGCGCAAGGCATCTCCTCGGTCGTCGTGGACTCCGAGACCGGCCGGTTCCGGATGGGTCTCGCGGCCCGTCTGGCCGAACGCCTCGGCGCCGAATACGTACCCGTCGGTGAGGTGGACGCCGACGCACTCGCCGGAATCGTCAGGGAAAGGGCTGCCTGATGCCCCAGGGACAACCCACCGTCGTGCCCGACGACGGTCTCACCACCCGCCAGCGTCGGAACCGGCCCCTGTTGATGGTCAACACCGGTGACGGAAAAGGCAAGTCGACAGCAGCTTTCGGCCTCGCTCTGCGCGGGTGGAACCAGGGATGGTCGGTCGCGGTCTTCCAGTTCGTCAAGTCCGCCAAGTGGCGCCTCGGTGAACAGACGGCCTTCGAGACTCTCGCCCGCCTGCACGACGAGCGGGGTACCGGCGGTCCCATCGAGTGGCACAAGATGGGGTCGGGCTGGTCGTGGTCGCGAAAGGAGGGCGCCGAGGAGGATCACGCGGCGGATGCTCTCGCCGGATGGCGCGAGATCCAGCGACGTCTCGCTGCGGAACAGCACGGGTTGTACGTGCTGGACGAGTTCACCTATCCCATCGGATGGGGTTGGATCGACATCGACGAGGTCGTCGAGACCCTCACTTCACGGCCGGGGCGCCAGCACGTGATGATCACGGGCCGCCGGGCCCATCCGAAGCTCGTCGAGGTCGCCGACCTCGTGACGGAGATGACGAAGATCAAGCATCCGATGGATGCGGGACAGAAGGGTCAGCGAGGGATCGAGTGGTGAGAGTTCCACGTGTGGTCGTCGCCGCACCCGCGTCCGGGCACGGCAAGACGACTGTCGCCACCGGTCTCATGGCCGCTCTGCGAAGGGCCGGACACATCGTGTCGGGCCACAAGATCGGACCCGACTACATCGATCCCGGATACCATTCGCTCGCCACGGGCCGGCCCGGTCGTAACCTCGACCCGCACCTCGTCGGCGAGGACCTCGTCGCTCCCCTCTTCCTGCACGGCGCCGCCGGCGCGGGCATCGCCGTGATCGAAGGCGTCATGGGGTTGTACGACGGGATGATCGACACCGACGGGTACGCGTCCACCGCGCACGTCGCGTCTTTGCTGGCCGCGCCGGTGGTTCTCGTCGTCGACGTCTCCCATGCCTCCCGGTCGATCGCGGCGATCGTGCACGGCATGGCGTCCTACGACCGCGGCACACGGATCGCCGGTGTGATCCTGAACAAGGCCGGATCCCGGCGGCATTCGGACGAGGTCGTCCGCGCTCTCGAACCGACCGGCATCCCGGTCCTCGGAGTCGTCGGGCGCGACGACGGTATCACCGTCCCCTCGCGGCATCTCGGACTCGTTCCGGCCGAGGAGCGCGGCGAGGCGACAGCACAGGTCGATCGGCTTGCGACGCAGATCGCCGAACGCATCGATCTCGCCGAGATCGTCGGTATCGCCTCGGCGGCACCGGATCTCCCGGCCACGGCGTGGGATCCGGGATCCTCCGCGGAGGACGGTCCGGTGATCGCCGTCGCCGGTGGCCGGGCCTTCACCTTCCGGTACACCGAGACCGAGGAACTGCTGCGAGCCCACGGATGCCGGCCCGTGGCGTTCGACCCGCTCCGCGACGAACGACTGCCCGCCGGCACCGCAGGCATCTATCTCGGTGGCGGCTTCCCCGAGGTGCATGCCGCCGACCTCGCCGCGAACGCGCCTCTGCGCGCGCACCTGCGCGACGCGATCGCGGCGGGGGTTCCGACCGTCGCCGAATGTGCCGGTCTGCTCTACCTGGGACGCGACGTCGACGGGCACGAGATGGTGGGCGCACTCGACGCCTCGGCGCGGATGACACCGCACCTGACACTCGGCTATCGCACGGCGATCGCCCCTCAGGACACTCTCCTCGCTCCTGCCGGCAGCCGTGTGACCGGACACGAATTCCACCGCACCATGATCGATTCCGGCTCGTCCCCGGCGTGGTTGCTCGACGGCCGGCCGGACGGCGTCGCGACCGCGACCGTACACGCGTCGTATCTGCACACGCACTGGGCCGGACATCCCGAGCTCGCAGGACGATTCGCGGACGCCGCACGGGCAGCGGAACCCGCGCCCGAACCCACCTCCGCACCGGCACGTCGTCGAACACCCGAACCCGACCTGCACCATCATGGCGACCGCGACGCGGCCGAAGGGCTGGTCGACCTGGCCGTCAACGTCTCGCGCCGACCGCGACCGGCCTGGCTCGACGACGCCCTGCGTTCCTCGCTCGACCGTCTCGATCGTTATCCCGACCCGAGCGGCGCCCGCGCCGCCCTCGCCGCCCGTCACGGCCGCAGCATCGAGGAGGTTCTCCCGACGGCCGGAGGCGCCGAGGCGTTCACCCTGCTCGCCCGGGCACGCCCGTGGCGGAAGCCGGTCGTGGTGCACCCGCAGTTCACCGAGCCCGAGGCCGCCCTGCTCGCTGCGGGACACCACGTCACCCGTGTGGTGCTGCGCCGCGAGGACGGATTCGTCCTCGATCCGGCTGCGGTTCCGGAGGACGCCGACCTGGTGATCGTCGGCAATCCCACCAATCCCACCTCGGTGCTGCATCCGTCCGGCACCATCCTGGCACTGGTACGACCAGGGCGGGTCGTCGTAGTCGACGAGGCGTTCATGGACGCCGTTCCCGGTGAGACGGAATCGCTGACGGGCCGGCGCGTTCCGAGGCTGGTGGTGCTGCGGTCGCTCACCAAGACCTGGGCGATCCCGGGTCTGCGCGCCGGGTATGTCGTCGGCGACCCTGAGATGATCGCGGATCTCGCTGCGCAGCAACCACCCTGGTCGGTATCGACTCCCGCCGCTGCCGCGATGATCGCGTGCGCGTCCGACGAAGCGGCACGCGAGACTGCCGTGATCGCCCGGGAGATCACCGCCGACAGGGCGGTTCTCGTCGACGCTCTCTCCGGTCTCGGAATCCACGTGGTCCCGTCCGCTACGGCCCCGTTCGTGTTGGCGGAAGTACCCGAAGGAACTCGGGACAAGCTGCGGGAGAAGGGTTTCGCGCTGCGTCGTGGCGACACCTTCCCCGGTCTCGGTGACGAGTGGGTGCGCATCGCGGTGCGCGATGCCGCCACCACGGCGGCGCTCGTCGAGGCATGGAGAACGATCCTGTGAAGCAGAGGGCCCTCGGGCTGGCGCTCGGTTACGCTGCCGACCAGGTTTTCGGCGATCCGCAGCGGTGGCATCCCGTGAGCGGTTTCGGAACGTTGGCGCGCGCCGCCGAGGACCGGCTCTATGCCGACAACCGCGGTGCCGGGGTGGTGTTCACCTCGGTGCTGGTGGGTTCCGCCGGAGCTGTGGGGTACGTCGCCGACCGCGCGACCCGCCGTCGCCCGGTGCTGTCGATCGCGGTCACGGCCCTCGCGACCTGGGTCGTGCTCGGTGGACGCTCGCTCGGCCACGAGGCGCGGACGATCGATGCCCAGCTCCGGGAGGGTGATCTTGCTGCGGCACGCCGCCAGGTGACGCACCTGGTGGGACGCGACCCGTCACGACTGGACGAGCGTGGCATCGCCCGTGCCACCGTCGAATCGGTCGCGGAGAACACCTCCGACGCCGTGGTGGCCCCGCTGTGGTGGGGCGCTCTGCTCGGCCCCGCGGGCCTGCTGGGTTACCGGGCGGCGAACACACTCGACGCGCGGGTCGGGCATCGCACGCCGCGCCTCGCACGGTTCGGGTGGGCAGCGGCGCGATTCGACGACCTGCTCAATCTCGTTCCCGCGCGCGTGACGGCAGTTCTGACCGCGGCGCTCGGCGACGATCCGCGTGCGGCGGTCACGGCCTGGCGTCGTGATGCCCACAAGCATCCGAGCCCGAATGCCGGCCCGGTGGAGGCGTCGTTCGCGGGTGCACTCGGCCTGCGCCTCGGCGGCACGAACGTCTACCAGGGGGTCGTCGAGGACCGCGGCACGCTCGGGAACGGACGTGCCCCGGAACCGGCCGACATCGGCCGGACCGCCCGGCTGGCCGCGAGGGTGGGCACCGGGGCGCTGGCGACGGCCGTGGCCGTAGCGCTCACCTGCCGCTGGTGAGCGTCGCCGTCACGGTATGTCCCGCAGGTCGTCGATGCGATGGTCGAACTCGCCGGAGGTGTCGTCGACCGCGTCCTCGAGGCGACCGGATTCGAGCGGCCGGTACATGAAGACGGTGTTCAGACCCGCTTCACGGGCGGCCCGGAGGTCGTACGGATGGGACGCGACCATCGCCGCCCGGGCGGGCTCGACGCCGAGATAGCGGCACGTGCGCTCGTAGAGGAACAGCTCGGGCTTGAACGCGCCGAACAACTCGGCCGTGAGGATGGCATCGGCCTCGAGCTGCTGGTTGCGGAACAGGTTCACCATCGTGGCCATGTCGGTGTTCGACAGGGTGGCGACCACGGCCCGGGAGCGGAGCTTCGCTAATCCGGGACGCACATCGGGCCAGGCTTCGAGCCGCTGCCACGCCTGTGCCGCCTCGGAGCGGAGCTCCGGGGGGACGTCGATCCCGAACTGCTCGCACACCGCGCCGAGACCGTCGGCATAGGAATCCTGCACCCGGTACCAATGGTCGACCGACTGGTCGAGTTCGAGGATGCGCTCGTAGTAGTCCTGTCTCCAGGCCCGCACGAAATCGCCCACCGCGGACGGATCCACGTACTCACCGAGGACCGTCTCCACCGCGCGGGCCACCGGTGTGTAGAAGTCCGTCAAGGTGCCCTGCACGTCGAAGATGTACGCGTCGTATCGGCTCACGCCCCGAGCATGCCCGTTCGTGTGCAGGTGAAACCGGGCTCACCGAAGCACGCACGCCGGCGGGGTGCGCGCCGCATACTGAGTCGAGGTGTCGCCAGGCTCCGGGGGTACTTCATGGACGACCTGTCGGAATATCGTCACGATCTCGACCGCATCGGAAACCGGGTCGCCGGCGAGGTGACCCTGGGACGTTCACGGGCGTGGATCCTGGCGGGCTGCGTGGCGTTGCTCGTCGTGGGGCTGCTGCTGCCACAGGCCACCTCTGTCACCTCCCTGACGACCTTGGCACGCTGGGACTCCGCCGCGGTCGCCATGCCGGTACGGATCTTCGACGCGTTCGTGCTGGTGTTCGGGGTGGTGGCAGCCCTCGTGGCGCTGGTGCGCAGACGCTGGCGCGCCGCGACCGTCGCGATGCTCGGTTCGGGCCTCGCTTCGATGGTGGGATTGTTCGCCGTCTGGTCGCAGGCCGGGCTGGTCACCCACATGCCCCACACGCCGCAGGTCGGGCTGTATCTGTGCTGGGGGGCGGTGATGGCGTCCACCGCGGTGTGGCTGCCCGTCGTCGTCTCCGCCGCCCCGCTGCGCACCGCTCCCCCGGTCACCTCCGGTGTTCTGACGCCACGGAATCGTCGCTGATCCGCCACAGACCGGATGCATGGTGGCGCGCGCCTCGGTGCAGTGCAACACTGTAATCAGTGCAACACGCACTTCGGGTCGCGTCCCTGGGAGGGCATCATGCGACATTCACATATCCACGGATTCGGACGGCCGGGCGGCTGGCAGCAGGCCGATGTGCCCGACGCGGGCGATGCCGGCGAGTGGTTCGCCGGCAGACTTCCCGAGGACTGGTTCTCCGGACCGCCCGCCATCGACATCGACAGGGAAGAGATCGTCGTCGTCGGTCCCCTCGAGGTGCCCGACGGCACGAGTGACACCGAGATCGACGGCCGGATCGCCCGATTTCGCGAGACCACACGCGCCGACCGGATGCGGGTCGCCGACGAGGCCGAAGCCCGTTACGGCCGCAAGGTGGCGTGGGGAGTGACGGCCGGTGACCGCACCGTCCTGTTCACCCACCTCGCCGTACCCGTGATGACACGGTTGCGGCAGCCCGAGCGGAAGGTTCTCGACACCCTCGTCGACGCGGGTGTGGCACGGTCTCGTTCGGACGCACTGAAATGGACCGTCCGGCTCGCCGGACAGCACTCCGAACAGTGGCTCAGTGAGCTGCGGGAGGCCATGAAGAAGGTCGACGATCTGCGCTCCGAAGGTCCGCAGGTCTGACCTCCGCGACCCGGAGAACCCAGTCCCGCGCCGTCGCCACGGAATCCACCGTGGCGACCCCGCGGGGTGTGGCGGGTCGGCGCACGACGATCACGCGCACACCCAACTCGTCTGCGGCGTCGAGTTTCCCGCGCGTGAGCGCACCACCCGAGTCCTTCGTGACGAGGGTGTCGATCCTGTTGTCGAGCAAGAGACTCCGTTCTTCTTCCCTGCCGTAGGGGCCGCGTCCGAGCAGCACGGACCAGTCCGGTGGCAGTTCGATCGCGGGCGGGTCCACGACGCGGACGAGCACGTCGTGCGCAGCGAGCGGTCCGACGAAGCGGTCGAGAGTCTGCCGTCCCGTGCTGAGGAAGATCCGTCGGCCGGTCGCGGCGGCATTCGCGGCGGCATGGTGGTCGTCGGCCCATGTCCATCGACCGTGCCGGTCGTGCCAGCCGGGTCGTTGCAGACGCAGCAACGGCACGTCTGCGGCGGCACATGCCCCAGCGGCATTCGTACTGATGCCGGCAGCGAACGGATGGGTGGCGTCGACGACGGCTCGGATGCCGCGCTCGTTCAGGTACCGGGCGAGGCCCTCGGCGCCGCCGAACCCTCCGATGCGCACCGGGCCGACGGGCAGTCGCGGGTTGCGGACCCGGCCTGCGAGTGAGGACTCGAACTCGATCGCGTCGTCGTCCAGAGCCGCGGCGAGCGCGCGTGCTTCACCGGTTCCGCCCAGGATCAGGACCGTCACCGCAGAGTCCCCGTCAGCACCGGCAGGGTCCGCTCGTCGGACAGCATGCCGAGCAGGGAATCCATGTCGAGGTACTCGTCGACGAGATCGGCGAGTGCCTCGATGCGGGATTCGCGTGCAGCCGGGAAACTCACCTCGCCGGTACGGATCTCGCGGCCCACCGCCGCAGCGACCTCGCGCAGCCACGCCCGACGCAGAGCGTCCCCTTCGAGGGCGCCGTGCCACATGGTGCCGAACACCGAACCCACACGGGTGCCACCGAGGAAATCCGTGCCGCCGTCGACGGTGATGCGTCCGTGATGGATCTCGTATCCGGAGGCAGCCGCATCCAACGCCGCACCCCTGGGTAATCGCAGAACCTTCTCCGGGCCGAATGTGGTTCGCACCGGGAGCAGTCCGAGACCGGTCGCGCTCGCGCCGGCCACACCTTCGACACCGTGCGGGTCGTCGATGCGTGTGCCGAGCATCTGGAACCCCCCGCAGATGCCGAGGACCGGATATCCCCGGCTCGCGTGTTCGACGATCGCGGTGTCGAGACCCCGCGAACGAAGCCACGCGAGATCCGCCAGGGTCGCGCGGGTTCCGGGCACGATCACCACATCGGCTCCGGCGAGTGCCCGAGGATCGTCGACGAAACGAACCCGCACGTCCGGCTCCAGGCACAACGCGTCGACGTCCGTGAAGTTGCTGACGCGCGGCAACATCACGACGCCGATGGTCACAGCGCCGTCGCCGTCGTGCGCGGGACGGGAGGTGAGGGCGAGCGAATCCTCGGAGTCGAGCCACAGATCGCGCTGCCAGGGCAGCACGCCCAGTGCCGGGCGGCCGGTGAGTTGTTCGAGCGAATCCAGTCCGGGCTTCAGGAGCGAGACGTCTCCCCGGAACTTGTTGATCACGAAGCCGCGGATCAACTGCTGGTCGGCAGGATCGAGCAGTGCCAGCGTGCCGTACATCGACGCGAACACACCGCCGCGGTCGATGTCACCGACGACGATGGTGGGCAGGGCTCCGTGTCGCGCCAGACCCATGTTCACGTAGTCGTGGGAGCGCAGATTGATCTCCGCGGCACTCCCCGCGCCTTCGCAGACCACCACATCGAACCGGGACCGCAGGTCGTCGAAGGCGGCGAAGGCGGATTCTGCGAGATGACGCCGTCCACCGGCGAATTCACCGGACTCGAGGGTCCCTGCCGGTCGCCCGAGCACCACGACATGGCTCCGGCGGTCACTGCCCGGTTTCAGCAGCACCGGATTCATCGCCGGTTCGGGCTCTGCGCGGGCGGCGACCGCCTGGACCCACTGGGCACGCCCGATCTCGGCGCCGGCACTCGTCACCATCGAGTTGTTCGACATGTTCTGCGCCTTGAACGGCGCGACCTTCAGGCCACGGCGGGACAAGGACCGGCATATCCCGGTGACGACCACGGACTTTCCCGCGTCCGAGGTGGTCCCGGCGACGAGCAGACCCGCTCCCACGTCGTCAGGCAGTGATCGGCGTACGACGGGATGCGCGTTCGGTGAGGTACGCGAGGACCACACCCAGCGCCGCCCACAGGCCGAGCTGCACGGCGAACGACGCGGCCCGGAATTCCCACGACAACATTGAGGGGAAGCTTTCCCCGACCTCGTCGACGCTCGGCAGCACGAGATAGCCGAAGCCCACCACCACGAGGAATGCGAAGGCCGGACCTGCGATACGCACGGTGTGCAGATCCTGGGTGGCGAGTGCCTTGGCCACCGCCACGGCGACTACGATCGCGACGAGTCCGAGGACGACCGAGGCGAGCCACAGCAGGGTGGGTTCGTTGATCGTGTCGGGATCACCCACTGCCGGTGGGTTCGCCGGGTACTGCAGGACGGACGCGTAGAGGGCACCGAGTGCGAGCAGACCCGCAACAAGGCCGGCGAGTAGGCTCCTGCACAGCAACTGGATGTGGTTTCCAAGCATCGTGGTCCCCGTTCTCAATGGCACGGAAGACCGAGCAAGTGCCGGCCGTCGTGCATCAGTTCGTGCATGAACATCCCGGTGCGCGAGATCGCGCCCCGATCGAATCCGGCCGGATAGAGAACGAGAAATGTCGCCACGATCACTGCGGCGAGAGCGACTGCGGCAGAGCCGAGCGACTCGTCGGGCGTATGAGCAACAGCCATGACAATCCTCCAGGGATTTCGCGTCCCATTCGATTCCGTCATGTACCGCGGGAGTTTTCTGGCTTCCGGAGACCTCGTGTTCTCCGGTTACAGTGGCGCGACCGCTCCGGTCTCACACCGGATTGCCTACACCTCGGCACATCGTTACCGGACGAACCTTCGCACCGCCCGGTCGACGATGTCAAGCGGAAAGGACATACCTACCATGACTCGATTGTTCCTCCTCGCACACGCATCCACGCTTGCGACGGAGCAAGCCCGATTCCCTCGCGACGAGCCGATCTCGGAAAGAGGCCGACGCGAATTCGACCGCGCCTCCGCACCGGTCGTCGACCGGTGGGTGTGTGCACCGGAGCGGCGCACGGTCGGCACCGTCCACGCCTTCGGGTTCGCCGCCGAGGTCGAACCCGCTCTACGCGAGCTCGACTACGGCACGTGGGCCGGAACTGCGATGGACGACGTACCCGAGAGCGAGTTGGCGGCGTGGCTGACCGACCCGGCAACGGCACCGCACGGCGGCGAATCCGTCGAAGACCTGCTCGGCCGGGTCCACGACTGGCTGGCAGCACAGGACGACGGTTACGAACGCGTCGCAGCGGTGACACACCCCTCGGTCGTCCGGGCCGCGACGGTGTGTGCTCTCGACGCTCCGGCGACCGCGTTCTGGCGGGTCGACGTGCGGCCGCTGGACGTCGTCCGGTTGCACGGTCGGCCGGGTCGGTGGACGTTGCGTCTGCACTGACCCTGCCGCCGCCGTGCGGCTTCGGCTGACGGAATTTCATCCGAATGGGCCCGGCGCCTGCTACTGCCGTGGCCGACCCTGGCGACCGCCGAGATCACCACGTCACGTCCTTCTCGCACTGCGTGCCGTCGACCGTCGACTCGACCTGCACCGTGGCGTGTTCGAGCCCGTGCGACGAGAGCGTCGTGCGAGCGGAATCGAGGATCCACTGCGGGTCGTGGTCGCTGACGAGGTGGACGGTCGCGACGTCCATTCCGGTCGTGAGCGTCCACACGTGCAGGTCGTGCACGCCGCACACCCCGGGCAGGGCGAGCAGGTCGGTGCGCAGGAGGTCGACGTCGAGATGTGCGGGTGAGGTCTGGGTGAGGATCCGCAGCGACTCCGCGGCCAGTCGCAGGGCGCGCGGCACGACCCACAGGGAGATGAGCACGCCGACGACGACGTCGGCCAGGCTCCACCCGAAGATCATGACGAGAGCGCCCGCGATCAGGACGCCGACCGATCCGACGGCATCGGCGAGCACCTCCATGTAGGCGCCGCGCACCGCGAGACTGTCCTTCGCGTCGGATCGGAGCATGAGCATCACGACGATGTTGGCGGCCAGACCCGCGAGGGCGGTGACGATCATGGGCAGGCCGGGAAGTTCCGGGGTGTCGCCGATGCGGTCGATCGCTTCGTAGAACACCCAGCCCGCGACCCCGAGCAGCAGCACCGCGTTGACCATGGCGGTGAGGACTTCGGCGCGGTGCCAGCCGAAGGTCCGCGAGGCCGCGGCGCTTCCCCGGCGGGCGAGGATCAGCGCCACCATGCCCATCGAGACCCCGACGATGTCGGTGAGCATGTGGCCGGCGTCGGCGAGCAGTGCAAGGGATCCGATCAGGACACCGACGACGACCTCGAGCACGAAGAACGCCGCGAGGATGCCCAGTGCGACAGCCATGCGCCGAATGACGGCACGCGTGGGGCCTGCGCCCCGGCCGTGCCCGTGGCCGACGCCGTGTGAGTGCCCGTGACCCGAACTCATCGCTCTCCCTCTCCGAAACCTCCGGCCATCGTATGCATGAATGCGCATATGTATCAACAGCCACGCAGACGTTGCGGATCGGGAGTCAGTTCTCCGGTTCGTATGCCGGATGCTCGACGGTGGGAGGAAGAGTCGCGATCGCGGAGATCCGCTTGAGTCCGGCAGTCTGCAGCAGATCGACGATCAGCGACCTCATCTGGGCGAACACGACGGTCGCCGAGACACCTGCATCCGCGACCAGTTCCGGATCCATCTTCTTCGCCACACTGCGCAACACCCGCGCGGCCTCGGCCTGATCGGGCTGCTCCCCCGGCTCGGCCAGCACCATCTCCCGGAGGACGTCCACCGCGTCGGCGACTTCGACGAAACGGTTCACCAGTCGCGGGTCGAGGATCTCGTCGTCGCGGACGAGGGTCAACGCGCGTCGGGCGAGGACGCGGATGTTGCGCATGGCGTGATCGATGGGATCCGCGGCAGCTGTCAGCACCGCGAGACGCTTTCGGCTGTTCCAGTACAGCGGCGAGATCCGGCTGATCTCCCTGCCGCCCTTGAGATGGGATCGCATCGCGTCGATCGCAGGCTGTGTCGCGCGGGCCTGCCGCAGCGCCTCCTCGATCGGTTTCGGGTTGTTCTCGACGAGACCGGTCTCGACCTTGCGCAACACCTCGCTCGCGGTGGCGAGGATCTCGGCGGCGTTGCGGCGGGCGCGCCGCACCGGATGGGTGGGAACGAGCGCGACGACGGCGATCCCCATGAGCCCGCCCACGAGGGCGTCGACCATCCGGTCCACGCCTCCCGCGTCGCCCGGCGGCAGGAGGGTGGCGACGAGCACCGCAGAGTTTCCTGCCTGCATCGAGAAGATCGGACCGCTGTTGATCGCCACGGCGGTACCCATCGCCATCATCACCACCAGGGCGATCTGCCACGGCCCGCTGCCGATCAGGGAGACGATCAGGTCGCCCACCCCGATACCGACGGTGACACCGCAGACCAGCTCGACGGAACGCCGCATCCGCGCCCCGAGCGACAGCCCGAGCGACACGACGGCGGCGATCGGCGCGAAGAAGGGCTGGCTGTGGCCGACGAGATCCTTCGCCACCCACCACGCCAGTCCCGCCGCGAGTGCGCACTGCACGATGGGCAGCGCGGACGAACGCAGACGCCCGACCGAATCCTCCAGGCGCTGACGAACCTCCTGACGGGTGGGCCGGCGCCTGTTCGCCGCGAACATTCAGCGGCGTCTATTCGACGCCGAGAGCTTCCGCTGCCCGCGGATCGCAGTCCTCGAGCAGGTCGAGGCAGCGGGCGTGCTCGTCCGCCTCACCGATCAGTTTCGCGGCGCGGGCGAGCACGGCGACGCAGCGCAGGAAACCGCGGTTGGGTTCGTGGCTGTAGGGGACGGGACCGAAACCCTTCCATCCGTTGCGGCGCAACTGGTCGAGACCGCGGTGATATCCGGTGCGCGCGTAGGCATAGGCCTGGATGGTTTCGCCCCGGTCGAGCGCGGCCTCGGCGAGATAGGCCCATGCGATCGAGGCGGTGGGATGGTCGGCTGCGACCTTCGCCGGATCCTCGTTGTTCAGCAGGGCCGACTCCGCCTCGTCGTCGCCGGGAAGCAAGGTGGGCTGCGGGCCGAGAAGATCACCGAAAGACGTCATGAGGGCCATTCTGCCCTCCGCGCTCGGAGGCTGGATAGAGTCCCCGGGTAACCGCAGGCCGTCGAGCGAGGTGCAGCACGTTGTCGGACCCGAAGAACGAAGAGACACCCGAGAAGACTTCGACGACCCCCAGCGTCGACGCGGCAGACGACGTCGCGACGAACGAGGTCGTCGCACAGGATCCGAGTCCCGTCGATCCCGAGGGCGGATCAGCGGGCCGGGAACCGGCAGCCGCTCCGGCCGGTGCGGACGAGAGCCTCGATGTCCCCCCCGTCGAGAGCGGTGACGGACACAGCACCGAGAGCGGTGACGAAGACCGTGACGAGAGCGGTGACGAACGCAGCGACGGCACCGCCGAGAACCGGGGCGAGGAGGAAGCCGAGACACGCAGCATCGACGGGAGTGCCGCCGAGACCGTCGCCCTCCCCGTCGTCGCGCCCGGCCCCGCCGAGGCACCCACGGTGCAGATCCCGGTGCGCAGTCACGTCCCCAAGGCGCCGCCCCAGCGGATCCCCCCGCGCACCGAGAGGCCACCGGCCGAGCCCGAGCCCGCCCGCGTCACCATCCAGCCCACCCCCACACGCATCCCCCCGGCACGCGACACGGGACGCGGACGGCGGCTCGCCGTGGCCGGTGGAGCCGTCCTGGTCGTGGCGGTGGTCGCGGCCGTGGCGTTCGTGTTCCTGCAGCAGCGCGCGGACGACTCGCCCGAGAGCCGGATCCGGGCGAGCATCGACACCTTCGTCGGAGCGCTCGAGGCAGGGGATCTCGACGCCTTACGGGCGTCCACATGCGGAGGCCTCGCCGACTTCTACGCCTCGGTCGATCCGGAGGACTTCCGCGAGATCCACCGGCTCGCGGTGGAACAGGGCGAGATCCCGGTGGTGACGAGCGTCGATCGCGTCCAGATCACCGAGAACAACGCCATCGCCCAGGTCACCGCGCACACGACGAACAGCCCGTCCGACGTCACCGACCGCACGTTCGATCTCGAACTCGTGGGCGAGGAATGGAAGGTGTGCGGCGAATAGGCGCGCTGCCCGGACGCGCGGAAGTCGTCGTTCGCGCCCGGCCCGGCACGACGGGAACTGCACACCGATCGGAATCGCGAATGGGGCGCCGACGGGAACGTCGGCGCCCCTGTCGTGTGTCGGATCGGTCCTATCGAGCGGAGACCGAGCGTCCTGCCGACTTGAGGTCGTTGCAGGCTTCGATGACACGCTGGGTCATCGAGGCCTCGGCCTTCTTCAGGTAGCTGCGCGGGTCGTAGACCTTCTTGTTGCCGACCTCGCCGTCGATCTTGAGCACACCGTCGTAGTTGGTGAACATGTGCCCGGCGATCGGGCGGGTGAACGCGTACTGCGTGTCGGTGTCGACGTTCATCTTCACGACGCCGTAGCTCAGCGACTCGTCGATCTCCGACTTCAGCGAGCCCGAGCCGCCGTGGAAGACGAGGTCGAACGGCTTCGAGCCCTCGGGGAGACCGAGCTTGCGCGACGCGACGGCCTGACCCTCGGCGAGCACGGACGGCTTGAGCTTGACGTTGCCCGGCTTGTACACGCCGTGGACGTTGCCGAACGTCGCGGCCAGCAGGTACTGGCCCTTGTCGCCGGCACCGAGTGCGTCGACGGTCTTCTCGAAGTCCTCGACGGAGGTGTAGAGCTTGTCGTTGATGGCGTTCTCGACGCCGTCCTCTTCACCGCCGACGACACCGATCTCGATCTCGAGGATGATCTTCGCGGCCTTCGCGGCAGCGAGGAGTTCCTGTGCGATCTCGAGGTTCTCGTCGATGGGGACCGCCGAGCCGTCCCACATGTGCGACTGGAACAGCGGATTCTGTCCGTTGTTCACCCGCTCCTGGGAGATGGCCATGAGCGGACGGACGAAGCCGTCGAGCTTGTCCTTGGGGCAGTGGTCGGTGTGCAGAGCGATCGTCACGTCGTACTTCTCGGCAACGACGTGCGCGAACTCGGCAAGGGCGACAGCGCCCGTCACCATGTCCTTGACACCCAGGCCCGAGCCGAATTCGGCCCCACCGGTCGAGAACTGGATGATGCCGTCGCTGCCCGCATCCGCGAAGCCCTTGATGGCGGCGTTGATCGTTTCGGACGAGGTGCAGTTGATCGCCGGGAACGCGAAGGAGTGCTCCTTGGCGCGGGCCAGCATCTCGGCGTAGACCTCGGGAGTCGCGATAGGCACAGCGGCTGTCCTCCAGATGAGAGTCGATCGGCACACCACCGGGATGTGGCGGGTGCCCGGGTTGTCCTTGCAGTATGTCAAGTGACGGGTTCGTTCGATACTCGGGCCGTCCCGGGTGGCGGGTCGGAATTCGGGAGGACGTTGCCCCCGCCGGTACCCTGGACCGCGTGACTGTGCTCGAAGCCTCGGAGTCCGTGACCAATCTGGCCCTACTGCCGGGGTTTCTGGATCCTGTCAATCTGCTCAATTCGTTCGGCACCTGGATGCTCATCGGGCTTCTGGTGGTGGTGTTCGTCGAGTCCGGGCTGCTGTTCCCGCTGCTGCCCGGCGACTCCCTGCTGTTCACCGCCGGTCTGATCGCGGCGTCGAAGTCGACGGAGGTCGAGCCGTTCGCCCCGCTGTGGGTGCTGATGGTGACGATCCCGATCGCCGCGGTTCTCGGTGACCAGGTCGGCTACTTCATCGGCGCGAAGGGCGGCACCAGACTCTTCAAGGAAGACGCGAAGCTCTTCAAGCAGGCCTACATCGACGAGGCTCACAAGTTCTTCCTCCGTCACGGACCCGCGATGATCTTCCTCGCGCGTTTCGTGCCGATCGTGCGCACCTACGCCCCGCTCGTCGCGGGCGCCGCGAAGATGCCCTACCGGGTGTTCATCACCTACAACATCATCGGCGGCATCGTGTGGGGCGCGGGTGTGACCCTGCTCGGTTACCTGCTGGGCCAGATCGGCTTCATCGCCGACAACATCGACATCATCTTCCTGCTGATCGTGTTCGTCTCGGTCATCCCCATCTTCACCGAGGTCGGCAAGCGTGTGCTGGCCTCGCGCCGCGCGGCGAAGAACGCCGAACCGCCGGTCGTCGAGGCGGACGCCGCGACCACCCCGATCAAGCGCATCGAGACTCCGTAGACCTTCGCACCAGCCATTCGCACACCCGGGAAGGTGGATGCGCGGCCCGCAGAGCGGCCGTCATCCACCTTCTTCCGTCTTCGGGGCCGGGGAGACGTCACGACCGGGACGCCGCGACGGCGTAGGCCGCTTCCATGAGCATCCACCCGCCGAGCTGGACCGACATGTCCCGCTCGGGCACGGACGACTCGCGGACGCCGCCGCCCGTCGACCGCGCGATCGATCGCCCCAGGCCCGGCAGACGCGCCTGCCGGGACCAGTCGCGGCCGAAGACGGGCAGTTCCTCGACCTGCAGGCGGTTCTCCCAGGCCGCGTCCGCCGACGCCAGCACGATGCGGGCGGCGGCGTTGCGGGCACGCACGTCCTCGCTGTCGACGACGGGCAGCGTGGTGGCGACCATCGCGAGATAACGGGCCAGGATGCCGTTGAACAGCCCGCCGTCGCCTCCTCCCCCGCCGGTGACGACACTGCGCTCGGTGAGATGGTCGTCCACCGCGGCGACGAGCGCATGGACTCTCCGGCGGTGCCGCGGATCGTCGAGTTGCACCGCGAGTTCCGTCTCGAGGCCGAGCGTCACGCCCTGGCAGTAGCTGTAGATCGCCCGCTCGTGCACACCGTCGCGGATTCCGTCGAAGACGAGGCCGGTCTCGGGATCGAGCAGGCTGTCGTGGATCCAGTCGGCCATCTCCTGGGCGCGGTAGACCTTTCCGGTGCGGGCGAGCAGCAGCGCTGCCGGGCCGTTCGCGGGGGCGTTGAAGAAGTTGTCCTGCCGGCGCCACGGGATACCGCCTCCGTGGTCGGGCTGCCACGCGTCGACGAGTTCGTCGACGAGGGTGGCGATCGCGCTGCGGTGATCGACGTACAGATGGCGTTCGGCGCGTTCGAGCGACAGGCCGAGCCACGCCATGTCGTCGAAGTAGTTGTTCGTCCACCCGGTGATGTTGCGGATGCGGTGGGTGCGTGCGAGCCGGACGACGCGACGGCGACGGCGCGTGGTGGCGTCGCGCTCGGCGGCATCGACGGCCGTGTCGATCAGATGCGCCTGCCACCAGTAGTGCCAGGTGAAGAACAGCCGTTCACGACGAACGGCCGGCCACCCGACCACCCCGAGCGCGGTGCCGGGCAGCCCCCACAGCCGACGGACGTGCCGCGACACCACCGCTGCCTCGGCGGCATCGGCTCGCTTCGACCACCGGGCGGACTCGTCCCGGGCGGACCCGTTCCGATTCGAACGCTGTCCCGATTCGGTGTTCATCACCCTCCACACTGCCCGAACCCGCGGACCGCCTCCACGACGGTCCGCGACTTTCATCCCGGATTGCGGGACAGTTGTTACCAGGCAGCAGAGAAGTCGGCGTGTTGCCGGATCCAGGCGTGCATCGCGATACCTGCGGCGACCCCCGCGTTGATGGAGCGTGTCGAGCCGAATTGGGCGATCGACACCGTCATCGACGCCACGCTGCGGGCCTGCTCGGTGACACCGGGGCCCTCCTGACCGAACAGCAGCAGGCAGCGCTTCGGCAGTGTCGCCGTCTCGAGCCGCACCGAGCCGGGTGTGTTGTCCACTGCGACGATCGTGAGATCCTGCTCGGTCGCCCACGCGACGAGAGCATCGACGTCGGGATGGTGCAGGAGATGCTGGTAACGGTCGGTGACCATCGCCCCGCGCCGGTTCCACCGTCGTCGACCGACGATGTGGACGGTGCCGACGGCGAACGCGTTGGCGGTGCGGACGACCGTTCCGATGTTCGCATCGTGGGCGAAGTTCTCGATGGCGACGTGCAGAGGGTGCCGACGCCGGTCGATGTCCTGCACGATCGCCTCGCGCGTCCAGTAACGGTAGGCGTCGACGACGTTGCGCCGGTCGCCGTGTGCGAGCAGTTCCGGGTCGAACCGCGGGTCGGTGGGCGGCTCGGTGCCGAATTCCTCGGTCCAGGGTCCGTAACCGTGCGGGTGCTCACCCCATTCGGTCGGGCCCGACTCTTCTTCGACGACCGGTTCGGAATGTGTGTCGGTCACTGTCAGAACGTTTCGTTCGAATCCGGTGCGACGCGGAAACCGTGGCCCGTGGCGTCGTTGGTGCAGGTCACGTCCGACTCACTCGTGGAACACGTGTAGCCGAGCTGCGACAGTTGCGAGCCCGGCGGCAGCACGGGGCTCGCACCGTCCGGCGAGAGGTAGACGGGTCCGCCGGAGCACACGAACGCGCCTTCGCCGGTGTCCTGCACCCGGATGCCCTGCCCCCAGTTGACCATGCAGTCCTCCGGGCGCGGCGGGATGGGATCGGTGAGACCTTCGCAGCCGGCCTCGGTGCGGCTGGGCAGACGGACGATGCCGCACCGGTACGTACCGTCCGGGCTGCTGAAGTAGTACGACTCGTTGCGCTGGTATGCGACCTCACCGAGGGGGGCCGGCTCCTCCGCCGTGGATGATTGTTCGGCCGTCGACAGCGGGGCCGTTTCCACGGTCGTACTCGGAGCGACCGTCGGGGACGAGGCCGATGCGGTCGTCGTCGACAGGGATGCGTTTGCCGACGGTGCTCCGGAGGCGGTCTCCGTACTGTCCGCGGACCCTCCGCATCCCGCGACGAACAGCGCCGCAGATACGACGGCTGCTACCGGCCACATCCGAATTCTCACGTGACACCCTTCCCGACGACGTGCGGGTGTCACTCTATCGACCGGGTTCAGTGGCCCGTCAGCCGCCGGTTGACCAGCCGGTTCGCCCATCCGGGTGATATCTGGGCAAGTGCCGACAGCAGGGTCGCCTGCCGGCCGACCGGGCGATGTACCCGGGCAGAGCGACGGCCGGGCCGGGTCGCATCGAAGACCGCGCGGGCCACATCGTCGGCGCCGAGATTCACGCCCAGGGAGCGACGCGCGCCGATGTCCATTCCGTCGACCATGTGTGTATCGACGAACAGCGGCCACATGGCCTGGACCTTGATGTCGTGGTGGGCCCACTCGAGTTCCAGTGCTTCGGTCAGGCCGCGCACCGCGAACTTGGTGGCGCTGTAGGTGGCGAGGTCGGGCTGGCCGTAGAGCGCCGACGCCGAACACATGTTCACGATCTGCGCGCCCGGGGTGTCGCGGAGGTACGGGAAGGCAGCGTGGCAGCCGAGGACCACGCCGGTGATGTTGACGTCGATGATCTGCCGGTGCCGGCTCACGGGGGTGTCCTCGAACGGTCCGGACGACAGCAGGCCGGCATTGTTGACGAGGATGTCGAGCCTGCCGTCGACGCAGAACTCGGCGAGTGTGCGGCTCCACTCCTCGGCGTCGGTGACATCGAGGATGCCGGTGACGATCTGCCCCGTGGTGATCGGGGCGCTCTCTTCGGCCAGGCTCTCGAGGCCCGCGCGGTCGATGTCGACAGCACCGACGCGATAGCCACGGCGGGCGAAGAGCAGGGCGGTGGAACGGCCGATTCCGGCAGCGGCTCCGGTGACGACCACGCTGGGGGCGGACATGGGCGCCAGCCTAACCTCGATGATGTCGCCGTGGGGTTGCCGGGCGATAGGCTGGAGCAAGAGCTGCCATGAATCGTCGTATCGCCAGCACCATCGCCTTCGTCACCGTGGGATATATCGTCGTTCTCGCGTTGTGGCTGAACTACTTCCTGCCGATTTCCGAGCCGGGCACCGAGGGATTCCAGGTGGTTTTCCTCGTGTGCCTGTACGGCACCGTGCTCGGCCTGTCGCTGGCGCTCGCCGGTCGGCGCTCGAAGACCTTGCGCCGGATCGAACGCGATGGTTACGAGGGGTGGGCAACCATCCGCGCGGCGACGCCGCTGGATCGGACGTCGACCGGTCAGTTGACCCGGCTCGATCTCGAACTCACGGTGCCGGGTTCGGAGTCCTATCGCGGCACGGTCGTCTACGAGGTAGACCGTCGCGACCTGCACCGCTACGCGCCAGGCGAGGTCGTGAGCGTCTGGGTGGACCCGCTCGACCGAGACCGGATCCTGCTCTATCCCTAGCGCCTCCGCTCGGCTAGCGGACCCTTGCGGGTGAGCGCAAGCAGGCCTTCGACGAGCAGCAACTGTGCGAGGACATAGGTGACCAGCACGAATCCCTCTGCCGCCGCGCGGGTCTTCTCGTCCTTCAGCAGAGTGCGGCGAACCACGATCGAACCGTCGGACAGCGTGAAGATCAGGCCGCCGAGGCCGAGCAGGCTCCGTCGATCGGCGTTCGGCACCGGTAGACCCGCGCGCACTCGCGCCCCGGGCGCGAGGGCGGGATCCCCGGCGAGGGTGGCGGTGGTGGCGAGCAACGCCCCGTATCCGGTCAGCGGCGCCGCCACCGAGCGATTGCGGGCGGCGAGCAGTCCGGCCGCCCCGGCGAGCGCACCGGCACGCTGCACGGCGACGGACTTCGACACGCGGGCGCCGTGCCGGGCGAGGATCGTCGAGTAAGCCGTCTGCATGGCGCCGAAGCATGCTGCGCCGCGGAGGATCCTGCGGTCCTCGTCCGATCGGATCATCGCGATGTCGCCCAGTGTGGCTGCGGCCAGTCCGGCGACCAGCAGGGCCGTGTCGGTGCGGTCGGTGTCACGGGAACGCCGCAGCACCCGCACGGCGAGTGCCGGTGCGATGAGGGGTTTGGCGAACTTCTGCAGTTTCTCGTTTCCGGACACTCCACCGACGACGGTGGCGGCCGATGCGGCGGCGAACACCGCGTGCTCGACGCCCCACTCCTTGCGACTGAACCAACCCATGCGCGCACAGTACCCGCAGCGGTCAGCAGCGACGTGCGCCCCCGGACGCCGTGGCGCACAGGAAGGCCGGCGCCGGAAGGTCGCGACGTGCAGCGGCAGCAGCGACCGCCTGCCGCACCCGATCGACACGCGAGTCCTCGCACAGGACGATCGCCGACCCGCCGAAACCGCCACCGACCATCCGGGCGCCGAGACCCCCTGCCGCGACAGCCGCATCGACGGCGGTGTCGAGTTCGAGACAGCTGACCTCGAAGTCGTCGCGCAACGACCGATGCGATGCATCGAGCAGAGGACCGAGATCGCGGATTCGTCCGGCACGCAGGAACTCCGCGGCCTCACGAACACGGGCGATCTCGCCGATCACGTGCCGGGCACGGCGACGCAGTGTCGGGTCGCCGATCGCGCCGGCCGATGTGGCCTCACGTAAGGTCCCGACACCGAGAAGCTGTGTCGCTTCCTCGACCTCACTGCGTCTGTGCCCGTACTGCCCGTCGGCGAGCCGGTGCCCGGTTCCGGTGTCGACGACGAGCACCGTCAGTCCCTGCGCTCCGGCGTCGAACGGAATGTGTTCGCTGCTGTGGTCGGCGAAGTCGAGCAGCAGAGCGTGCCCGGCGCGGCCATGCAGCGCGATGCGCTGGTCGAGCCCCCCGGTGGGTGCACCGGCATAGTCGTTCTCGGCACGCACGCACGCGACGGCGAGTCGCTCGCGGCCGTCGTCGTCGAGCGGAAGCCCGGACAGTTCGGCGATTGCCACCGCGACCGCCGTCTCGAGTGCTGCGGACGAGGAAAGGCCCGCCCCGACCGGAACTTCCGAAGCCACGACGACGTCCGCACCGGTGAATCCCGGCGGTTCGAGTGCCCAGATCACTCCGGCGACATAGGCGGCCCAACCGTCGACGCGGCGGTCGCGCAGATCGAGATCGGCTGCTTCGAATCCGGCGCTGCGCACGCGGAGCCGATGATCGGCGCGGCGGCGCAACGCGACGGCAGTGACCTGCGGGAGAGCTATCGGCAGGCACAGACCACCGGCGTAGTCGACGTGCTCACCGATGAGGTTGACCCGGCCGGGGGCACACCAGCACCCCTCGGGTTCGGATCCGAACTCCGCCACGAACGACGACCGAGCAACCTCTCCGATGTTCATGTCGCAACCTCGCGAAGGCGTGCGGCGATCCGTTCGGGGGTGGTGTCGCTGATCCAGGCGCCGAGTGCCGACTCGGATCCAGCCAGATATTTCAGTTTGTCCGGCGCCCGCCGCAACGAGAAGATCTGGCAGAACAGACGCATCTCCCCACGACCTGCGCGAACCGGCGCCTGGTGCCAGGCAGCGATATAGGGGACGCGTTCCACCCCGGGAAAGAACCTGTCGACGCGCCCCAGCAGGTCGCGATAGGCGACGGCCAGTTCGTCGCGTTCGCCGTCGTCGAGGGCCGCGAGATCCGGCACCTCGCGGTGCGGGACGAGATGCACCTCCACGGGCCAGCGTGCTGCGGCGGGAACGTAGGCCGACCACGCGTCACCGGACCACACGAGTCGGGTCCCGGCTCGCCGTTCGGCCTCGAGGATGTCGCGCTGCAGCGACCTGCCGGTGCGCCGATGATGCTCGCGGCCGCGGTCCAGGAGAGCTTGCGAGCGGGGCGGGACGAAGGGATAGGCGTAGATCTGTCCGTGCGGATGCTGCAGCGTCACACCGATTTCGACTCCGCGGTTCTCGAAGCAGAAGACCTGGTGCACATCCGGACGCCGTGACAGGGCGTCGGTGCGGGCGGCGAGCACATCGATGACGGTGCGCGCCCGGGACAGCGGGAGGTCCGCGAACCGCGCATCGTGCTGGGGAGTGAAGGCGACGACCTCGCAGCGGCCGGACGCCGGTCGTCGCGGCCACAGCGGGTCGTCGTCGACGAGGTCCTCACCGCCGGACAGCGCCCCGAGGGAGGGGAAGCGATTCTCGAAGACGACGGCGTCGTAGTCGTCGGCCGGGATCTCGGTGCACGAACCCGCTCTGCTCGGGCACAGCGGGCAATCGACGGTGGCGGGCAGGAACGTGCGGTCCATGCGGTGCGCCGCGAACACCACCCACTCTCCGGTGAGGGGGTCGCGGCGCATCTCGGCCGACGCCGCGACCGGCGGCAGGTCGCGGCCGTCGTGGGTTTCGCGGGTCGCGGCACCCGAGACGAAGGGCTCGGTGTCGTCGAAGTAGATCAGTTCACGACCGTCCGCGAGATGTGTGACGGTCTGCCGGACCCGCGCGGTCACACGACTACTCGTCGTCCAGACCCAGGTCGGCCAGGCCGAGCAGGGAGCGGTACTCGACCCCCTCGGCGGCGATGATCTCGTCGGCGCCGGTCGCACGGTCGACGACGGTCGCGACACCCACCACGGTCGCACCGGCCTCACGCAGCGCCTTGACGGCGGTGAGCGGCGAGTTGCCGGTGGTGGTGGTGTCCTCGACGACGAGTACACGCTTGCCGGTGACATCCGGGCCTTCGATCTGCCGCTGCATGCCGTGGGCCTTGGCTGCCTTGCGGACGACGAACGCATCGATGGGCCGGCCGGGAGCGTGCATGACGGCGAGCGCGACCGGATCGGCACCCATCGTGAGGCCGCCGACAGCGTCGAAGTCCCAGTCGGAGACGAGTTCGCGCAGCAGCTTTCCGATGAGCGGACCGGCCTTGTGATGCAGGGTCGCCCGTCGCAGGTCGACGTAGTAGTCGGCTTCCTTACCCGACGACAGGGTCACGCGGCCGTGGACCACCGCCAGCTCGCGTACCAGTGCTGCCAGATCGTCACGGTCACTCATTGCGTCCTCACCCGTCGTTCGTCGTCGCGACGCCGTTGCGGTCGCGCTCGTATCGGGAAACGAGCCTAGTCGCTGCGGACGGCCGCTCAGGCAGCGACGGTGCCGGAAGGTGCCTCGGGCTGCGGCCGGACCTCGCTCCCGGCGACTTCGGAGGTCTCGGTGGTGGCGGATGCGGTGACGGGCGCGGGCGCCTCGAACAGCACGACCGGACCGATCGCGGCGAGCTTCGCGCACAGGGAGGTGGGGAAACGGCCGACCGCGGCGTTGAGAGTGCTCACGAGGTCGTTGTGCACTCGTACCGCTCCGGCGATCCGCTGTTCGCGGTTCTGCAGTTCGTGCGCGATGCGGAGGAACGGCCAGTGATCGACCCCGTCGAGTCCGGCGATGAGTTCGTGGATCGTCGCGGACAACGCGTTCTCGGCGCCGGCGCGTTCGGCGAGACCGAGACGCTGGTCGCGCACGGCGATGGCGAGCGACCGGGCGCCGACGACCGGCCGGATACGTTCGCGATCCACACCGGCACCGGCCGATGCCGCGACGAGCGCGGGCACGAGGTCGTATCTGTCGTCGAGTTCGTGGTGGAGCAGACGCAGGCTCTCGCGGTGACGTTGCTGCAGTGTTCGCAGGCGACGCACACCTATCCGCAAGCACAGCACCACCGCAACCACGACAGCAACACAGAGCACCAGAGCCACAGACGTCACGCGCAGAAATGTACCCAGCACCGGAATTGCGTCGACGACTGCATCCGGCGTGTCCGTCGCGGTGTGTCCGTACTGTGATCTCGGAAAGCCCGTGCCGGCCCTCGAGCTGCGGATCAGGTGCGGCCGCGGCCGTTGCCGAAGGTGTTGGTCAGTTTCCGCACGAGGTTCTGCGGCACCAGCCGGGCCGCGGTGGCGATCGCCTTGTACTGCAGTCCCGGAATGCTGCGCACCTTGCCCTTGTCGAGGTCGGCGAGCGAGGTACGCACCACCTGGTCGACGTCGAGCCACATCCGGTCCGGTGTGGACGACATGTCGATGCCGGCACGACGATGGAATTCGGTGCGCACGAATCCGGGGCACAGCGCCTGCACTCGCACACCCGTGCCGGCGAGCCCACCTGCGAGACCTTCGGTGAACGACACCACATAGGCCTTGCTGCCGGAGTAGGTCGAACCACGTCCGGGCAGCAGACCCGCCACGCTCGCGACATTGACGATGTCACCCCTGCCGGCCTCGATCATCGACGGAAGCGCAGCTCGGGTGAACGCCACGACCGAGGTGACGTTGACGTCGAGCTGGGCCTGCAGCACGGCGGGATCGGCGGTCCAGAACTCGCCGGTCGTGCCGAAGCCGGCGTTGTTGACGAGCATGTCGACACCGCGCTCGAGGCGCTCGACGACCGAAGCCCGGCCGTCGGCGGTGGCCAGGTCGGCGACGATGATCTCCGAGGAAGTCCCGAAGCTCTGCTTCAGTTCGGTGGCGAGTTCGTCGAGGGCGGGACGGGTGCGGGCGACGAGCACGAGATCGTAACCCCGGCTCGCGAGGATACGGGCGAAACCTGCCCCGATTCCCGAAGTGGGTCCGGTCACGAGCGCAACGGATCGGGCGGAAGTCATGGCCGTCACACTAGTGACACCGAGCGGGCTCGACCACCCTGTCAGCTGTGCGCGGACGGGCGTCCCGGATCCTGCGCGCCGCGGTCGAGCTCTTCGGGTTCGACGACCGGCGGGAGCACGTGCAGGATGCCGGAAAGCCGGGCGACCGTTTCGATCGCCGAGTCCCATTCACGTCCGCTGCTGCCGATCGGGATCGATCCGAGGGTCCATTCGCCTTCGCTCCACAGCATCTGCATGTGGTCGGGAATGGACTCGGTGAATGCCACCATCCGCTGATCGCACACCCGGCGCGCGATCTCGAGATCGGTGGCGAAGACGATGCGCGGCCCGATCGAACCGAGCAGGTTCATGTCCGGGTCCTTCGGCGGTGGTGTCGACTTGAGACGCAGGTCGATGTCGACGTCCGAACCGACCTTGCGCCGCACCGCGATGATCGTCGCGGTCTCCTCGATGTCGAACAGGACGAACTCCTCGCCGCGGCGGACACCGCGCACCACGTCGATCGCGCCCAGATATTCCTGCTTGGCCAGTGCGGCGCGGTGCCACTTGGACGGCAGATTGTCCTCGGCAGAGATGTACTTGTAGCCCTGCGCCTTGGCCCAGATCTCACGGATACGACCCGACTGCTCTCGTCGCGTGCGATCGACGTAGAGCAGGGCGATCGCACCCAGACACGCGATCGCCGCCAGAGAGAACCACATGACAGTCATCGTCGAGTCAGCCTAGCGGTTCAGCGGCCCGAACCATCGAAGGACGGGATGGACGCGCTGACGACGGTCTCGGCAGTCATCTGCCCGTCCTCGACCTCGCTGCCGGTCGCCACGGCGGTCGCCCCGACCTCGAGGCTGTCGACGGTGTTTCCGGAGAGCGTGATGATCTCGGTCTCGGGGGTCAGGGTGACAGTCACCGTCGAACCGCCGATGATGCCGAGAGTGATGCTCGCGCCGTCGTTCGCGGTGATGGTGCCGACGACCGCGCCCGCTTCTCCCATGAACTCGCCGAGCCCTCCCGGAAGCCGGTCGAGGGGCAGTTCCGGTGTGGTCTGGTCTTCTCCCTCCTCTTCCGGCGCCGGAAGAGTGGCCGGAGGCGGTGGCGCGATCGTGGCCGGTTCACGATCCGACGCGATCGGCGAGGTGGAATCGTCGGAGCGGCTGAGGAGGAAACCGATGGTGGCGCCGAGGCCGACAAGGATGACGGCGGCGAGCGCGATCATTCCCCAGCGCGGTCCGCGCGGCGACTTGCCGGCATCCTGGCCGGGCACCGGCCCAGTGGGCGGATAGCCCTGCCCGGGACTCGCCTGGCCGGGCGCCGGATATCCCGGAGTCGTCTGCCCCGGAGCCGCAGCTGCCTGCTGAGACATGGGATCGTATCCGGGGAGCACCTGCGTCGGCTGATAACCGTGTGGGGGCGGATTCCCCTGCGCGGGCGCATAGGGCTGTTGGGACGGATCCGTCCCGGATACGGGATAGGCCTGCGTGGGCTGATACTCGCTCCCCGGTCCGCCCCACTGGTCGTATCGGGTGTACGCGACGGTCGGGTTGGTCACCGGCCGCCCGTATGCCTCGGTCGGATTGTCGGTGTGCAGCACTCGGGTCGCGTCGTCGTCCGCCCCGCTCGACTGCTCGTCGAGTGCGTAGGCCCGTTCCTGAGGAGTGCGCGGATCCTGGGGATTCGTCATAGCGTCTTCCAGAGTAGGCGGTGCGCGTTTCCGGTAGCAGGGCTACCGGAAACGCGCACCGACGCCGTCAGGCGCTGATCTGCAGGCGGTCACCGTTGTCGGTGACTCCCACGTGCACGGTGTCACCGTCCTTGATCTCCCCGGCGAGCAGCTTCTTGGCGAGCTGGTCACCGACGGATTGCTGGATCAGGCGACGCAGCGGACGTGCGCCGTATTGCGGGTCGTAGCCGCGTACTGCCAGCCAGAACCGCGCGGTGCCGGACACATCGAGCGTCAGTCGCCGTGCGGCCATCCGGGCGGCGAACTGATCGAGCTGGATGTCGACGATCTTCTCGAGCTGCTCCTCCGAGAGCGGGTCGAAGATCACGACGTCGTCCAGCCGGTTGATGAACTCCGGCTTGAAGGCCGCTCGCACCGCTGCCATCACATGGTCCTTGTCGCCGCCCGCGCCGAGGTTGGACGTGAGGATCAGGATGGTGTTGCGGAAGTCGACCGTGCGGCCCTGGCCGTCCGTGAGCCGGCCGTCGTCGAGCACCTGCAACAGTGTGTCGAAAACGTCCGGGTGAGCCTTTTCGACCTCGTCGAACAGCACCACCGTGTAGGGGCGGCGGCGCACGGCCTCGGTCAGCTGACCGCCGGACTCGTAGCCGACGTAGCCGGGAGGGGCACCGACGAGCCGGGCCACCGAGTGCTTCTCGCTGTACTCGGACATGTCGATGCGGACCATGGCGCGCTCGTCGTCGAACAGGAAGTCCGCCAGAGCCTTGGCCAGCTCCGTCTTGCCCACACCGGTCGGTCCGAGGAACAGGAACGAGCCGGTCGGACGGTTCGGGTCGGCGACACCGGCACGGGCACGTCGCACCGCATCGGACACGGCCTGAACCGCGATGTCCTGGCCGACGACCCGCCGGCGCAGTTCGTCCTCCATCCGCAGCAGCTTCGCCGTCTCGCCTTCGAGCATGCGACCGGCGGGGATGCCCGTCCACGCCGCGACGACATCGGCGACGTCGTCCGGTCCGACCTCCTCCTTCAGCATCACGTCGCCGTCGGACGAGGCACCGGTGGCTTCGGCTGCGGCATCGAGCTTCTTCTGCAGTTCGGGGATCCGGCCGTAACGGAGTTCGGCGACCTTGCCGAGATCGCCGTCGCGTTCGGCGCGTTCCTCCTCGCCGCGCAGAGCCTCGAGCTGTTCCTTGATCCCGCGCACCGAATCGATCGCGGTCTTCTCGTTCTGCCAGCGCGTGGTGAGCTGGCTGAGCTTCTCGCGCTCGTCGGCCAGTTCGGAACGGAGCTTGTCGAGGCGTTCCTTCGATGCCTCGTCGGTTTCCTTCTCCAACGCCATTTCCTCGATCTCGAGACGTCGGACGATACGTTCGACGGTGTCGATCTCCTCGGGGCGCGAGTCGATCTCCATGCGGAGACGCGACGCCGCCTCGTCGACGAGGTCGATGGCCTTGTCGGGCAGGAACCGCGAGGTGATGTAGCGGTCGGACAGGGTGGCCGCGGCGACCAGCGCGGAGTCGGTGATGCGCACACCGTGGTGCACCTCGTACCGCTCCTTGAGTCCGCGGAGGATGCCGACCGTGTCCTCGACGCTCGGCTCACCGACGAACACCTGCTGGAAGCGACGCTCGAGAGCGGCGTCCTTCTCGATGTACTTGCGGTACTCGTCCAGGGTTGTCGCACCGACGAGCCTCAGCTCGCCGCGGGCGAGCATCGGCTTGATCATGTTGCCGGCGTCCATCGCCGACTCCCCGGTCGCGCCGGCACCCACGATGGTGTGCAGCTCGTCGATGAAGGTGATGATCTGCCCCGCGGATTCCTTGATCTCGTCGAGCACGGCCTTGAGACGCTCTTCGAATTCACCGCGGTACTTCGCGCCCGCGACCATCGAGCCCAGATCGAGCGAGATGACCGTCTTACCGCGCAGCGACTCGGGGACGTCACCGGCGACCACACGCTGAGCGAGACCTTCGACGATGGCCGTCTTACCGACGCCGGGTTCACCGATGAGAACCGGGTTGTTCTTGGTGCGCCGCGAAAGCACCTGCACGACGCGACGGATCTCGTTGTCGCGCCCGATGACCGGGTCGAGTTTGCCTTCGCGCGCCCGCGCGGTCAGGTCGGTGGAGTACTTCTCGAGTGCTTGATAGGTGGCTTCGGGATCGGCGTTGGTCACGCGCCGGTTGCCCCGGACGGTCGTGAACGCGTCACGCAGGGCGGTCGGAGTGGCACCGTGACCTGCGAGGAGTTTCGCGACGTCGGAGTCGCCGCTCGCAAGGCCCACGAGTACGTGCTCGGTGGAGACGAATTCGTCGGTGAGTTCGGTGGCAAGTTTCTGTGCCGCGGTCATGGCCGCGATCGCCTCACGGCCGAGTTGCGGTGTGGTGGTCGCTCCGCTGGTCTGCGGAAGACGGCCGACGAGTTCCTCGGCCTCCCTGCGGACCGCCGCGGGTTCGACGCCCACCGCTTCGAGCAGCGGACCGGCGATCCCGTCGGCCTGATCGAGCAGCGCCACGAGCAGGTGGGCCGGACGGATCTCCGGGTTACCCGCAGCGGACGCCGTCTGAAGTGCAGCGGTGAGTGCGGCTTGGGTCTTCGTCGTCGGATTGAACGAGTCCACTGCGCGCCCCTTTCGTTCTCTGCGTACCCGACGCGCGGTCGAGTACATCCCTGTCGATTCTGCAGCCGATTCCGTCCCGCAGACAGTCTCGGCGGTGTCGAATGGTTCAACTGATCATAAGTTGAGTTTGTTCCACTCAACTTTTCTGAGTTGAGTGACCCTGGCCACAAAGAAGCGTTCGTGTATGACGAAACCGGCGGCCGGTGGCCCGGCATCACCGGAACGACTACAGTGACGGCGTTCGCGCAGCACGGTTAAAGGGAGGATGGCGTGGAGGCTTTCGCCATCGCCCGGGTTCAGCTCAGTTTCGCGTCGATCATCGCCACCCCCACCGGGGCGGATCGTTTCGCGACCGCCTTCTACACGTCCATGTGGGCCGAGTCCACCGGTATCCGCGCGCTGTTTCCCGCCGGAATGGAGAGCATGCGCCGCCGGTTCTCGACGGCAGTCGGCTGGGTCATAGGCCGTCTCCACGAAGCCGACACCGTCGAGAAGTTCCTGGCACAACTCGCCCGTGATCACCGCAAGTACGGGGTCGAACCCGTGCACTACCGCGTGGCCGGAAGTGCCCTGCTCGTCGCCATCCGCGAATGCACACCGCTGATCCTGTGGACCGCGGCCCTCGAACGGACATGGGCGGAGGTGATCGACCGTCTCGTCGAGACGATGGCGACCGCCGCGGCGACCGACGACCTGCCCGCATCGTGGGGTGCCACCGTCGTCGGTCACGAGCGCGTGCTGCCCGACCTCGCGATCATCCGGCTCGAAACCGATGGTCCCATCCCCTACCACGCGGGCCAGTACATGAGCGTGCAGATCCCGCAGCGCCCCCACATGTGGCGCTACCTGTCTGCCGCCATCCCTCCGAACCCGCAGGGGCAGATCGAGTTCCACGTGCGACGAGTCTCCACGGGATGGGTGAGCCCCGCCCTCGTCGGCGAAACCGCCGTGGGCGACCGGTGGACGATCGGGCCGCCGCTCGGGGGCCTGCATGTCGATCGCGAGAGCGGCCGCGACGTCCTGATGATCGCCTCCGGCACCGGTCTGGCACCGATGCGTGCCCAGATCATGGAGATGGCGATGCGGGGGGACAACCCGCGCGTGCACCTGTTCTACGGCGGGAAATACCCGTGCGACCTGTACGACCTCGAGACGCTGTGGCACATCGCCATGACCAACCCGTGGCTGACCATCGTGCCCGTGCTCGAGGAGAAGGAGAATCCTTGGTGGCACCCGGTTCCCGTGAAGGAACCGCCTCCGGGCCTCAACCGGCCGATGTTCGGCAAGCTCGGCAAGGTCGCCGGGCAGTTCGGTACGTGGGCCGACCGGCAGATCCAGATCGCCGGGTCACCGTCGATGATCCGGACGACGCTGTACGCGCTGTCGGCCGCGGGCACCCCGCGGCAGAACATCAGCTTCGATCCGCTCTGATCTGCTTGCGCAGCTTCCGTGCTGCGAGAACGTTCCGCACCAGCGAGATCGGATGCGGCGGCACCCATCCCGCCTGCTTCGCCATGCCGAGGTCGTCGCGCACGGCCCAGTGCTCGACCACCTTGCCGTCGGCCACCCGCAACCAGTGGGCCTGCCGCACCGAGAACCGCTTCCCCGTGGGCGCGAACACCTGATCGACGCGCCCGTACTCGTCATACGTCACGAACGGGCCCTCGTGCCGCGCCGACATGACGGCGTCGACGACCACGAGATCGTCCTGCTCCACGACGTGCTTCACCTCGAACCTCAGATCTGCGAAGGCGTCGCGCATCCACAGGGCCGTCGCGAAGAAACCCTCGGGTCCCGGCACTCTCGCGGCCGGCGGTTCGTCCTTCGCCTCGTGATTGACCGCATCGGCGGACACCACCTCCTCGAAGACACTGCGATCACCGTCGGCCATGATCATCATGGATCGCACAGCGAGAGCCTTCTTCTCCTCCGAGCCGAGTTCCGAGGCGGACGCCGGAGTGGAACCTTCGATCTTCACGGCACTTCTCCTGCCTGTGAAACGGGACGATCGGTCCCCCCGGTACCGAGTATGAACCGGCCGGTCCGGAAGTCAACGCCGCCGGAGAACGAAGCGGGAACTATATCCGCTGCGCCTCCACCGCCCGCGCGAATTCCGGATGTGCACGTGAGATGACCAGTTCGGAACCGTCCTCCGCCACGGACACTCCCACCGACGCCCGCCGCGGTTCCAGGACGCGCAACGCGACGAAGATCGGCAGGAACGACAAGCCGAAGACGCTGAGCAGCGCGAGACCGTAGATCTTCGGAGCACCCTGCACGAGGGCGAACACGAGCGCCAGGAAGATGACGCCGAGCACCGTGCAGGTCGCGGCGGCCGCGAGCTGCCAGCGTGTCCGGACTGCGACGCATTTGCCGCACACCGGCCAATCCACCGCCGCGACCTGCACGGTATAGGCGGCTTCGAGGGCCGAGCCGATCCGGTTCGCCCCGCGGCGGGGCTCCGACGCGTCGGCCGCGACCGTCACCCGGACACGATCGGATTCCGGTTCGCCGTGGCGGGGGCACACCGGGGGGATGGGATCGACCGGTCGCATCGCACCGTCTCCGGGCGCATTCGCCCCGGCACCCGGATATTCGACAGCCAACCGCACCTCGACCCGCTGGGGTCCCCCGTTCACCATGCGAGGGAGTATGTCAGCAGGCCGCCGGCAGTAAAAGGCCGGACGCCGGCACTCTTCTCACACCGCCCGCGCTGTCTCAGTGTTCGTACGGCTGTATGGGCGCCTGCGAGGCACCCGCGGGTGCGTTGCCCAGTTCGCGCACGAAGTTCGGGTGCGCGTCGGCGATGACCAGCGCGGAGGCGTCGATGGGGGCTTCGAGCCCCAGCCAGCCCTGCCGGATCTGCCGGACTCCGAGCCCGAGGGCAGGAGACCACAGACCTCCGAAGAAAGCCATCGTGGCCAGTGCCTTGTGGTCGGGGCCCGTACCGGTCACGCCGATGACAACCACCGTGAGCAGGAGCAGTACCGAGATTGCGAGGAAGAGCGCCATGAACCCTCGCGCCACCCTATTCACCACTACGCAGCGCCGGCACAGCGGGAGCCGGATCGCGATGTGCCGCGACCAGTGCTCCGACCGTGAATGAAAGGTGTGCGCTTTCGCGGCCGCTTCGGCCCCGAGGATGCGGATCTGACCGCGGGTGTGGCGGGTCTTCCGTCCCGTGGTGATCCAGGTACGCAGCGTCCGGACTTCGGGCTCCCCGTGCACCGCACATACCGGCGGGAGCGGGTCGCGCACGGTGAGGAAGAGATCCACTCCCCCTTCCGGGGCCGGCCTCGCATCCTCGCGGCGTTTCAGCTCCAGATGCACATGCGCGCGCCCGGTTTTCGCGATCCCCCCGAATCTCATGGCCGGAAGTGTAGCGGCGGTCGCGACACGCACCTCGATGCCCTACACTTCGTCCGATCACGACTCGGGGGGATGTCTTGACACAACCGACGTTGCACGTGCAACCGGACGATCTACGCGCCGCCGCGCTTCATCTGCGCGAACTCACCGAACAGGCCACGAGCGCCAGGAGATACGCCGAGAACTGGCTGACAGCACCGGAGATCGGCGGATTCGTCTTCCTCGATGTGGTCGAGCGGGTGAACGGGTTGCGGTCCCGATTGGCTGCACTGTACGAGGAACTCGCCGTGGTCACCGACACCGCTGCGGAGGCCGTGACGGAATCGGCCCGGATGTACGAGCAAGAACTTCGCGCGGTCTCGGAGCAGTTCGCCCGCCTGGATCCGGATACCACGCGATGAACGGCCGCCCGATCGAGTGCCTGTCCGAGCCGACCGCCTCGGACCCGGTACCGGACCTGCTCGAACGCACCCTGGGGCTGTACTACGTGAGCCCGAGCTTCTGGGTCGCCGAATTGTGCAAGTACGTACTGGACCTCGATCCGTGGGCGTGGGCCGCCGAGCACTACTCCGGCGACTGGGCGGCCGTGCTGCAGGCGAGCGACGGGGTCGCCAAGCTCGCCGACTTCCATCGCGTCTACGCGACGGCCACCGGGGACGTCCGCGGCGCGGTCGCGTCGTGGGCCGGGCCGGCGGGCGACGCCGCCGGACGGCACCTCGACACGCTGGCGGATGCACTGCGCGAGCAATCCTGGTCCGTGCACGAGATCGGGAAGCAACTCGAACGGGTCGCTCTCGGAATGTACGAGGTGGGCCAGGCCTTCACCGAGATCCTCTCGGCGATAACGGATGCTGCCATCATCGCAGCGATCAAATGGGCGGCGACCACCGTAGCGAGCGCGACCGGGGTCGGTCTCGCGGGCTCGGTGATCGTGGGCGGAACGTCCGTGGCCGAGCTGAAGAAGATCGTCGAGCTGTGGTCCGAAGCGATGACGATCCACACCACGACGTGGACGGCCGTGCAGGGTGTGATGGGCCTGCTCACCGGCCACCTGTCGACGATCGAGAACCTCGAGATCCCCCGTCTTCCCGCGCCGTGAGGCCCGCCCTCGTCCGTACAGAATCGAGGCCCGATGAGTGAATCCGAGTTCGTCGTCGATGTTGCCCGCGGCGACGCCGCGTTGTCCCGCGAGGTCGTCGCGGCACTGCAGTCGATCGCCGGTGCTGTCGACGACCCGGCGCTGAGAAGTCTTGTCGAACAGGTCACCGCCGGCCGGCTCGGCGTGCGGGAATTTGCTCGGACCGAGGCGTTCTCGGCGATGATGGATGTTCACCTCGCCCCGGCGCTGAGCACATTGGACGGGACGCCCTACAACGACCTCCTCCGACAGCACGAAAGCGGGTCGTGACAGGCGACCGATCACGACCACGCGGGGGACCGCGGAGGAGCACACGCTCGCGGGTACCCACCGCCGGACCGGCAGCACTCACCGGAAGGTACCGCGTCGCATACCTCGGTGAGCGCTACCGGCAGCGCGGGCACTAACGATAGGAGGCGCGCAGAGTCTTCTTGTCGAGCTTGCCCAGCGGCGTCAGCGGCAACGCGTCGAGGAAGTCCACGGATTTGGGTGCATGCACCGAACCCTTTGCAGCACGCACCTTCTCGATGAGTTCTTCGGCGGGAACCGACTGCCCGTCGCGCAGCACGACGCATGCCTTGACGGCCTCGCCCCATTTGGCGTCGGGAACACCGACGACGGCAACCGAGGCGACCGCCGGATGCGAGGAGATGACGTCCTCGATCTCGCGGGGAAAGACGTTGAACCCGCCGGTGACGATCATGTCCTTCTTGCGGTCGACGATGGTCATGTAGCCGTTCTTGTCGGCGCGCGCGACGTCTCCGGTGTGCAACCATCCGCCGCGCAACGCTTCGGCGGTTTCCTGAGGCTTGTTCAGATAGCCCTTCATGACGAGCGGGCCGCGCACGCAGATCTCGCCGAGCTCGCCCTGCGGCACCTCGTTCAGGTCGTCGTCGAGCAGGCGGACGTCGAGCCACGGCACGGGGCGACCACACGACGCGAGACGGCCCGGATCGTCGACGAGGTGCTCTTCCTTGCGCAGCACGGAGATCGTCATGCCGCATTCGGACTGGCCGTAGAACTGGAAGAAGACCGGGCCGAGTCGCTCGATCCCCTCGCGCAGACGGGCCGGCGACATGGCCGACGCGCCGTAGAACAGCGTATCGAGGCTCGAGAGGTCGCGGGTGTCGAAGTCGGGATGGTCGAGCAGCATGTAGATCATCGTCGGGACGAGCATCGTCGCGTTGATGCGGTGCTTCTCGATCGATTCGAGCACGAGAGCGGGGTCGAAGTGCGACAGCACGTACAGGCAGCCACCGCGCAGGAGCGTGGGCACGAAGAAGGCCGCGCCGGCGTGCGAGAGCGGGGTGCACACGAGAAAGCGCGGCTGGTCGGGCCACTGCCATTCGGCCATCTGGATCTGGTTGAGCGCCGCGCCGGAACGGAAGGAGCCCATCACGCCCTTGGGCTTTCCGGTGGTACCGCCGGTGTAGACCACCGAGGAGGTGTCCTCGATGTCGACGGGTGCGGACACGAGACGCTGTTCGACGAACTGTTCGGACAGCGCGAGGATGTCGGTGCCGACGGAAGACGGGCCGAGGGAGAACAGATTCTTCAGCGTGGGGACCTGCTCACGCAGTTCCGCGGCGCGCTCCTCGAAGTGACGGGGATCGAAGATGAGGGTTTCGATCTCAGCGTCGGTCGCGATGTACAGGTGGTCGGGAAGCGAACCCATCGGGTTGAGGGCCGAGTTACGGCATCCGGCGATCATCGTGGCGCCCATCGAGATGAGCACCTCGGGGCGGTTCTTGGACAGCATCGCCACCGACGATCCCTGCCCCACCCCCACAGACGCGAGCGCCTGCTGGAACCGGCTGATCGCGGCGCGCATCTCGGCTCCGGTGAGGACGACGTCACCGAGGTGCAGTGCGGGCCGGTCGGCGCTGCGGTCGAGCGCGGTGATGAGGAGATCGGGCGTGAATGCGGGACGGTAGAGGTCGGCGTACTCCTCGGGCATGGTCGTCCTTCCAGTGTGCTGTGACGGTTCGGTGTGTGACGGCACCGGGCGACGTCTCCCTGCTGTGGTGCCCATCACGCACCGCAGTCACGATAACCGCTCCGGAGTGAAAACTGAAACACGTTCCACTATGCCCATTCCACACGTTCTCGCCTAGAGTCTTGGGCACATCCGGCGACGACGCCGATTCGAACGCGACAACACGACACCGGGGGTCACGAATGCAGTCGGCCACGCCGTCCAAGACCGAGACCGAGACGGCAGTTACCGCGACCGTCGTCGAACATCATCGGCTGCGGCACGACCTCGCGGTCGTCCGCCTCGAATGCGACGACGCGATCGTCGACTTCCGTCCGGGCCAGTACGTCGACGTGGCTGTGCCCCAACGTCCCACACTGCCGCGTCGGTTCTCCCCCGCCCTGCCGCCGTCGATGGACGGCAAGCTCGAATTCCACGTACGGACGGTGCCGGGCGGCTGGGTGAGCGGCTCGATCGTCACCGAGACCCAACCGGGTGACGTGTGGCAGATCGGATCGCCCCGAGGCGGCGACCTCCACATCGACGACACCGGACGCATCGTGATCATGGTGGCCGGCGGAACCGGACTCGCCCCGCTACGGTCGCTGATACTCGACACCGCGCGGCGACCGGAACCGCCCCGCACCTTCCTCTTCACCGGTGCCCGCAATCCCCGCGACCTCTATGCCGCGGACATGCTGACCCTGCTGTCGGAGGCGCTGCCCTGGCTGACGGTGGTGCCGGTGGTCGAGACCCTCGAGATCCCCGACGTCCCCGATCCCTGGTTCGACCGCATCGCGCCGCGAATCGGCGAGTTCGGGCCCGACCCTGACGAACTGCTCGAGGGCAGCGTCGACGAGGTCGTCACCTCGTACGGGGCGTTCGGCGACCACCAGGTGCTCGTGTGCGGGCCCGCGGCGATGGTGCGCACCACCGCCCAGCGGCTGATCGAGACGGGCACACCGGCCGAGAACATCCGTTACGACCCGTACTGAGCGCCGGGCCGGGCCGGTTCGCTACGACTCGACCGCGACAGTCACCCACGCCCGCGCGACGACAGAGCCGAACGCATCCGTGCCGACGAGCGCGACGTCCTCGGCGTGCTCGTGGTCGGTGCGGTACCGCTGCAGCACGGTCGCAGACCAATTCGGTGATCCGGTGAGCGCGGAGTGCTCGTGGAGCCGCATCCGGACCCTTCGCACGTCGGCGATCTCGAAGCGCTCGGCGACCGAACGGAGGAGTTCTCCGATGAGGGGGACGCCCTCCCCTCGCCCACCGTCCGTGCACACCGGCCCGGACAGGAATACCTCGGCGACGAGACGTCCGACCGTGTCGAGATGGCCGACCGTCCGGTCCACCCTGCCGGATTCGTCGCTGCGGGTGCGGGTCCGGCAGGTCAGCGCATCGCCGGTCGGTGGTGTGAAGAAGACGATGTCCGCTTCGTCCGCCCTCTCGTCGTGGAGACGGGACGCGGCACCCCACAGAGACAGGACGGTAGGGAGGGGACGGACGTCCCCGTCGGTGATCGTCACATGCCCTCCCTACCTCTGTTTCCGTTTGCTCAGGCGACCGGCGTGCTCGACGACGCGGCGTCTCGCGCCGCGATGTAGCCGAACACCAGGCCCTGCCCGATCGTGGCGCCCGCGCCGGGATAGCGGTGTCCGAACGCGTTGGCCGCGGTGTTGCCGATCGCGTAGAGACCGGCGATGGGGCTGCCGTCCTCACGGAGGACCCGCGCCCGCTCGTCGGCACGCACGCCACCGCAGGTGCCGAGATCGCTCAGTGTCATCTTCACCGCGTACAGCGGTCCGTGCGTCAGGGGCCGCATGTTCGGGTTGGGCTGGACCGTCGGATCACCGTAGTACCGGTCGTAGGCACTGCGCCCCCGGCCGAACTCGGAATCCGTTCCGGCTGCGGCGTCGTCGTTGAACTTGCTGAAGGTCGCCGCGAAGGTGTCCACGGGCACGCCCATCGACGCCGCGAGCTCCTCGGCCGTGGATGCGCGGTGGGCGATGCCCGCCTTGTACCAGGACTCGGGAAGCGGCTGGCGCGGGAATACCCCGGCGGCGAATACGTAGCTGTTGCGGTACTTCTGGTCGAAGACGATCCACATCGACTCGATCGGATCGCCGGCGCGCTCTCGTTCGAGGGTCAGCTGCCCGAACGACATGTAGTCGGACGACTCGTTCGTGAACCGCCGTCCGGTCTGGTCGACGATGAACGAACCCGGCAGCGAACGCTCGGCGAGCATGACCATCGGCGGCTTGCCCGGTCGGGTCGGCGCGACGGCGGGGAACCACCAGGCCTGATCCATGAGGTCGAGATCGGCCCCGACTTCCTGGGCCGCCTTGATCGCGTCTCCGGTGTTGGTCTCGGCGCCGAGGCTCTCGTGGTCGAGCAGTCGCTCGGACTGGAACTTGCGCCGCATGGCCATGTCGTGGTCGAACCCGCCCGCGGCGAGCACTACCCCACGGCGCGCGGTCACGGTCACCTCACGTCCGTTCTGCACGAGGACGGCGCCCGTGACCCTCTCACCCTCGGTGACCAGGCGCACCAGCGACGTCCCGGTCCACACGGGCACACCCGCCTTCAGCACCCCAGCGAACAGACCGGCTGCGATCGCCTGCCCACCCGCGACGTATTCACGCTTGACGGCAAGTCCCGCGACCCCCTGTGCGAGCCGCTTGAAGATCCGCGGAAAGCCCTTGTGCGGCACACGCAGCATGAGGTTCATCCACTTGTAGTCCGCACCCGTCGTGGGCATCGGAAGGCCGGCCTCCATGAGCCCGGGGCGCAGACGCGCACGTTCCTGGCCGAGCACCGACAGGTCGAAGGGGAGGCATTCGCAGCTTCGTCCGACCGCCGAGCCACCCGGCAGTTCTGGGTGGTAGTCGGCGTAGCCCTCGGCCCAGAACAGCTTCATGGGAGTGGTCCGGCGGAGCATCTCGACCGTCGCGGCACCATGGTCGACGAAGGCTTCGCCGCGCTCGACGGGTGCCGTTCCGTCCACGACCGACCGGACGTAGGTGTGACCGCGCTCGACGGTGTCACCCGAGCCCGACTCCACCAGCACAGGATTGGCCGGCACCCAGAAAGCGCCACCCGAACGGGCGGTGGAACCACCGACGTATTCCGACTTCTCCACGATGAGAGTGGACAGTCCCGCTTCGTGCGCGGCGAGCGCGGCAGCCATGCCGGTACCGGATCCGATCACGAGCAGGTCCACGGTGGTGTCGCGGGCGGGGGTCACGGCCGGTACGGGTGTCGTGGCCATCGGCAGTCTCCTTCACGTCGTTGTCTGCGGGACGGTAGGCCAGTTACAGGGGGCGGCAGGTGAGTGATCCCGATCACCGGGAAGGAGCGAGGGCCGTCGATCGGGTTTCCGGAACATTCGCTCACTTCCGCCGCGTGAAGGCATCGGTGAGGTAGTCGACGATCCGATCGAACAGTTCCTTTGCAGCGGGGAGCACGGCCGTCATGGTCGCGAAGCCGTGCATCATGCCGTCGTATCGTTGCAGTTCGACCGGCACACCGGCCTCCTGCATGCGTCGCGCATACTCCTCCGTGCCGTCTCGGGTGGGATCGATCTCGGCGGTGACCACGAGGGCCGGAGGCAGGCCCTCGAGGTCTGGAGCGAGGCCCGGAGACGCCTGCAGCGAATTCCGGTCGGCGGGGTCCGGCACGTACATGTCCCAGAACCAGTGACAGTCCTCGGGGGACAGAAGCGTCGTGGCGTGCTCGGGATTGGTCACTTCCATCACCGCCGTGCCGTAGAGAGAGATCTGCGCGGCGGGAAGCGGAAGCCCCGCATCTCGGAGCTGATGAGACAACGCGAAGGCCAGCGCCCCACCTGCACTTTCGCCTGCGATGACCGCCCTGGTCACGTCGACGGACCGAAGTTCATCGGGTGCGGACTTGATCCATTCCCACACCCTCCGGCAATCGTCGAGTGCGGCAGGACACGGGTGCTCCGGCGCGAGACGATAGTCCACCGAGACGATGACGGCCTGCGATGCAATGCTCAGCTTTCGCAGATACTCCTCGTTCTGATCGAGATTCCCGACGACATAGCCCCCGCTGTGCATCCATTGGACCACAGGCAATCCCGGATCATCGGACGGTCGGTAGATGCGCACCCGGACACCGCCGTCCACGGAGGGAACGACCACGTCCCGACTGTGATGAATGGGGGTTACCACCGGAACTGCGTTCGCAGCGAGTGCAGCACGCAATTCCGCAACGGGTGTCTCGTGCATGGCTTTCGCCATACGGGCTGCGGAGTTGTCGACCACTCGCTGGGCTTCCGGAGAGAGCGGCATGTTCGTTCTCGTTTCGTCGACGAAGGGCAGGGACGGTTCCGGTCGCGACCGGATCCGATCGGATCAGACTGCTGGGGTGGAAGCTCCCACGGGATGATCGGCGTAGCGCACCGACTCCTGCGTGTCGAGTACGACGTGTACGGCGCTGAAGACCGGTCCCGCTTCGGTGGTGCGGATACTGCCGCGCACGATGCCGCTCGATACGTTGAACGGCTTTCCCGCGACGATCTTGGTCACGAAGATGTAGGACGAGAACTCCACCTCTCCGTCCACCACACCGGTGACGAACACATTGGTGCCGTTATGGCGCAGCGGATAAGGGCTGTTGCGCCGGTGATCGTCCTTCCACGCCATCACTTCGTCGGCTCCGCGCACGTCGACGCGGATGAAGTCCTCGTAGTCGGTGCCACCTGTGTCACTCGCGCAGGTGAAGGCGATGTCGTCGGCCATCAAGGCCCGCAACGCGACCGGATTCCACTCGTCGTAGTGGAACCACCAGGCTGCAACGAGGGCGCTGACGGTGCCGGGAGTGAGGGTCGATTCGTTCATTGGTTACTCCTGCGGAGATCGAGACCGATATTCGAAGAATCCGGGGGTGTGATCGACGCGCAAACGCGTCAGATTCCTGTACGCGATCAGCCATACACCGTCGACCCTGCGGTATGTCTCGTGATAATGGCCGTATCCGTGCAGGTGCTCTTCGGTCGAGCCGTTGCTCCACCACAACTTGTCTTCCATCGCCCAGACACCGGTGGCGGTCGTGTCCGAGGTCAATGTGATCTCCGGGGTATGTCCGTGGTGCACGCTGGTCACGCGGACGGGTCCGTCGAGAACTCCTTCGATCGCGCGCCTGAGCGCATCCCGGCCGACGACAGCCGGTCGCCGTGCCGACCCGTCGCCGACCGCAGCGCCGAAGGTCTCGCTCACGACATCTTCTGTATGCACGCTGCCGTACAGGTCCCATTGTTTGGTGTCCATGATGCGCAGCCGCGCGGCGAAGACATTCTCGATCTCCCGAATCGCAAGCACGCGCTCCGCCGGGTCGAGGGTAATTTCTTGTACTGGATCGGTCACAATCCCACTCTTTCGAAGATCGGTCGCTATCCGGGAGACCTGCAGGGAGGTCCTGTCACCGGTCGTGTTCGGCGGCGATGCCCATTCGCGTGAGCATCGCCTGAGGATCGGTCGGCGGTGCGAGATCGAGAAGCTGGTGCGCACGTCGATGCATCGACGCAATGCACATGTCGTCGTCGGAATGGACCCAGAACTCGCCTCGCGCAATCTGCTCGATCATGTGCTCGGCAGCGACGAGCGGATCGAGTCCCTTCTCGACGTTGTCGCGTTGCATGGCAGCGAACACCGCGTTCGCCGTGGGATTGTCCGTAGGCGCCTCCCGCTGAGCCGACAAGAAGATCTCGCTCCGAATCGAATGCGGGATCACCGCACTTACCTGGATCGGTGCGCCGACGATCGCCAGGTCTTGGTGCAGACACTCCGTCATCGCCAGTACCGCATGCTTGCTCACGATGTACGGGGATTGCACCGCAACGGCATTCAGCCCACCCACCGATGACAGGTTGGCAATGCACGAAGGGCTTCCCGCAGCGATCATTCGCGGCACGAAAGACCGAAGACAGTAGAAGACACCGTCGACATTGATCTGCATCAACCGCTGCCACCGTTCGCGGTCGATCTCCCACAGAAGGCCGGCCGACTCGATGCCGGCATTGTTCACAAGGAGCTCGACACTGCCGTGACGACCGAAGATCTCACTCGCCATCACATCGACGGCGCCGGGGTCGGCGACATCGACGGCATAGGGTTCCGCCGCGCCCCCCGCAGAGACGATCTCGTCGGCGACCTTCGCCGCGCGATCTCCGTCGATGTCCGAGACGACGACCGTCATTCCCAGCGATGAGAGATGCCGCGCCAGACCTTCACCGATGCCTGCGGCTGCGCCGGTCACAACAGCCACACCTCGGGAGAATCGTTCCCGCGCACTGCTCGGCTGCATTCTCATGCCCTCGATCCGTCGTCGGCGATGTTGGGATTGCACCAGGCGGGTGGCTCGCGTCGAGGCAGTTCGTCCTTGCCGTCGAGACTCATGACGGGCACTGACTGCGACCATGGGAAGTGCAGGCTGAAACCGACCAGACCGGTACGTTCGGCCGCAGGAAGGGTGCACATCTCGAGAACCGTCTGCGCCAGGTACTCCGGCGGCTCGGTTTCGTAACCCTCCGGCAGCAGCGTGGCAGCACCCGGGGTCATGATCGCCGTAGATGGCCCGACGGCATTGACGGCGATATTGTCGTCCACAAGTTCCGCGGCGAGGCCTTGCGTGAAGCGATGCAGGGCAGCTTTCGCCGACGCATAGATCACGTCACCGGACGTCTTGTTGTATTCACGGAACGGCCGGATCGGGCTCATTCCGGTCGAGGAGCCGATATTGACGATCCATCCGGCACCGGACTTGCGCATGTGGGGAATGGCCGCCTGCGAGAGAAGGAACGGGACCTTCAAGTAGTGCTCGATCGTTCTGTCGAACGTCTCCTCGCTCATCTGCTCGATCGAGGAGTAGTCGGCGAAACCCGCGTTGTTGACCAGGATGTCGAGTCCTCCGACGGCACTCGTCACTGCGTCGATCAGTCCCGCGCGCTGGTCGCGGTCCTCGAGATCGGCCGCGATCGGAACAGCGCGACCGCCGGCCTGTTCTATCAGCTGCACCGTCTCTTCCAAGGTGCCCTCGAGCACGTGCTCCTGTCCGTCCCGAATCGATCGGGAGGGGGACATGGAACGAGCGGTGACCACTACGGTGGCACCCTCGGATGCGAGACGCCGCGCGATCGCCCTGCCAATACCCCGGCTGCTCCCTGTCACCAGAGCCGTACGTCCGGTCAGTCGTTGTGTCATGTCGGTTCCTGCTGCCTGTTCGTCTGTGTGCTCGGACTTCTCGTCGAACAACTCCGAAGCTATGCCGCAGTTCGCACAGGCGGACCGTTCCCTCCCGTTGTGCGGGAGGTCACGCCGACTACCTTCCCGAGTTGCGGAACCGAAGCAGATAGGACAGGAGGTGACGAACCGGAACCGACCTGGGCCAGTCGTCGGCACGGAAGTACGCGTCGGAACCACCGTCGACGAACACCACACTGCCGCAGAGGAAATCCGCAGCGTCCGACAGCATGAAGACCGCCCATGCAGCAAGCTGTCCGGCATCACCGAAGCCACCGACGGGCAGGGGGAACGAGCGGATCGCCTTCGCTTCGGAAGGCGTGGACAACTGCTTCTCCAGCAGCGGTGTCAGGATCGCTCCCGGCGCCAGAGCATTCAGGCGGATACCGGCGCCCGCCCATTCCGGTCGCACGGCGGTGCGGCGAACCCATCTGCTGACGGCGATCTTCGAAGCGGCGTAGATGATCGAAGGCGCAACCTTGCCGAAGATGCGGACCGATCGCACCGCCTTGTCCGCGTCGCCGTGCAGAAAGGCCTTGACCGTCCTGCCCGGAACAGCGGGCGTGGTGGTCGTCGAATTGCTCGAGAACACGACCACCCTGGCGTTGCCTGCTGCCTCGAGGGCTGCCCGCCAGCCCACCAGAAGGTCGACGACCCCGAAGTAATTGACCTCCGCGATCAACCGGGGGCGGTCCGGTCCGGGCGCCGGACCGAGACCCGCAGCGAGCACGGCGCCGTCCAGTCGGCCATCGGCGGTCTCGAGCACGTGCTCGATGGCATCCCTCCTGCCCTGATGCGTCGACAGGTCCGCGACCACTTCCGCCTCCTTGACGTCGACACCGATGACGGTGTGCCCGGCGGCGCGAAGTTGTTCTGCGACGGCGTGTCCCATGCCCGAAGCAGATCCTGTCACCACATAGACGCCCATGCCGTCCCCCCTGCCCTTGCCTGCCGGCATTTCCGGCAGCCGATATTTGACATAGTAGGACAAAAATGGTGTCCTCCGTATGTGCGTCAGGAATCCTCCGAGCTGTCAAGGACATCCACCGAATCGGCGGTCGGGCGCAGGCGTGGGCGCCCGTCGGTCATCGACACCGAAGCGATCGCCGAGGCGGCTTACGACCTCTGGTCCCGGCAGGGCTACGCGGATACCAGCTGGAACGACCTTGCCGAAGCGACCGGAATCAGCGCCCGTACCCTCATCAGACACTTCTCCGCCAAGTCCGCGATCGCTTGGATCGGCGTCGACCCTGCAACCGAGCGTCTGCGCGCATCGCTTTCCGCCGCCTCCGAGACTGCTCCGCTGACCGACGCCGTACGCGCCGCGATCGTCGAATCGGTGTCACATCGTCCGCACATTCAGCGAGTCGGGCCCGATTGGCTCCGTCTCATCGCCGGCACACCCGAACTCGCCGCGATGGCGTCGGAGGCCTACCAACCGTGGATCACCGAGCTCGCCGGCTACATCGGCCGGCGAGTCCCCGAAGTTCCGGCGGCGATCGCGCGTGCCTTGGCGACCGCGTACCAGGCGGCAGCGTTCGCAGCATTGACGGAATGGGCCCAAGAGGGCGCACACGGAGATCCCGCCGATGCCGTCGACGCGATGTTGCGCTGGATGGACATCGTTCCTCGCTCCTCGGCACGGTCCGCCTGAATCGGCACCGGCCGCATGAAATCCCTCTCACAGCCCGAGAATCCGGAGATCGTCATGTCGACACTCAATCCCGAGTCAGCTTCCGCGCCTACGGTCGATCCGCTGGCGCCTGCCCGCCTCGGACCGATCACACTGCGCAACAGAATCATCAAATCCGCAACCTTCGAGGGTGCCAGCCCCGACGCCCTGGTCAGCGACCGGCTCATCGACTTCCATGTCCGAGTGGGTGAAGGGGGCGTCGGGATGACCACCGTCGCCTACCTCGCCGTATCACCCGAGGGGCGGACCGAGAAGGATCAGATCTACTGGCGCCCCGAGGCTCTCGACGGGCTTCGGCGTCTCACCGACGCGGTGCACGCGACCGGCGCGAAGGTATCGGCGCAGATCGGCCACGCGGGTCCCGTGGCCAACTCCCGGTCGAACGGACTCCCCTCGCTGGCACCCTCCGCCCGCCCGAACCCCCTGTCGATGAGCATCGACCGCAAAGCGAGCGAGGACGACATCGGGCGGATCATCGCCGCGCACGGCGAAGCGACACGATACGCCCGCGAGGTCGGATTCGACGCAGTCGAGGTCCACCTGGGACACAATTACCTCGCCAGTTCGTTCCTGAGCCCGAAGGTCAACCGCCGCAAGGATCGCTGGGGTGGTTCGCTGTCCAACCGCGCCGAATTCGCCCGCCGCATCCTCGCTGCCGTCGCAGAGGCGGCCGACGGTGAGATCGCTGTGCTGGCCAAGATGAACATGGCCGACGGGGTGCCCGGCGGGCTCTGGCTCGACGAATCCCTGCCATTCGCGAAGATGCTCGAATCGGACGGTCACCTCGACGCACTCGAACTCACCGGCGGTTCGTCGCTGCTCAATCCCATGTATCTGTTCCGCGGCGACGTACCGCTGCGCGAGATGGCCGAGACACAAATTCCGATCCTGCAACTCGGGATGAAGATGTTCGGCAACTTCGTCTTCCAGCACTATCCGTACGAACCGCTGTACTTCCTCGAGTACGCCCGCCAGTTCCGCGACGAACTCGACCTGCCGCTCGTGCTCCTCGGCGGCATCACCGATCTCGACGGAATGCAGGTCGCGATGCGCGAGGGTTTCGAGTTCGTCGCGATGGCCCGAGCACTGCTGCGCGAGCCTGATCTGATCGCACAGATCCAGCGGGACAGGGACACCCGGTCGTTGTGCATCCACTGCAATCGTTGTGCGGCCAGCATCTTCACGGGAACGCGGTGCCCACTGGTCGTCGAATCCCACTCCTGAGAAGGCACACGGAGGGCCCCGCTGCAGATTCGGCGGGTTCACATGATCGTCGCAACACTCTCAACGAGAGGTTGCGACGATCATGTCGTTTGCGGAGGACTGCGACCGGTTCGGTAACCATCTGG
>NZ_JBEYUH010000014.1:0-136939 GCF_040643435.1 Rhodococcus sp. NPDC047139 | reverse complement strand
CTCGTTCCTTCAGCTCAACGCTGTACTTCCGTGGTGCTGCCATGCTCTCTATCCTTCACAGGTTCGAGAGCCTCCGACAGACCCGGGGCGATTCACGGTGGGCCGCTGACCGGGAGGTGGATCTGGTGGCCAGTCTGGTCGTCCGTGTGCCAGGTTTGCGACTGGAATTTCAGGAACACCCCCACCCACTGGTCCTGGTCGGGGAAGTGCAGCAGCGCACCGTCCTGGTATACCCCGTCGTCGGCGACAAATCGTCCGACGTTGGCTTGGTTCATGTGGATGTCGTGAACCCCGTTGCCAGGCAAGAATCCGAAGATCTTGTCCTTCTTCCCGTTTTCAGGTCCCCAGCGTTCGCCGAAGGCATAGATTGCTGCATCTTCGTCAGCCATTGCCCGTTGGCACGCGATTGAACACGGCGCAGTGGGTGTTGTGCAGGTTTGGGTCCGCGCGCGGTTGTCGTAGTGATCGAACCGGCGACCAGCAGACCCTCGGCCTTGATCTTGCGGGCACCGCCCGCGTCGCGGCGGGTGTAGATCGCCATGTCCTACCATCGTTCGACGGCCACCTGTCCCGGCGGCCGGTCGACCCACGCACGAACAAGGGAAGCCTGTATGAGCGACCAGACCACCTCCGCCCCGGCCCAGCACGACGTGCAGGCGATCAACACCGTCAACGACACCGGCTTCAACACCGCCCTCGGCCTCGAGTTCGTCGAACTCGGACCCGATCTCGCCCGCGCCCGCTGGACCGTTACCCCCACGCAGCACCAGCCCTACGGCATCGTGCACGGCGGGGTGTACTGCGCGGTGATCGAAACCGTCGCCAGCGTCGCCGGCGCCAACTGGCTGGGGGACAAGGGCAACGTCGTGGGGGTCAACAACAACACCGACTTCCTGCGCGCGACCCGCGAAGGGGTCCTCACCGCCACCGGCACCCCGATCCACCGCGGCCGCACCCAGCAACTGTGGCGGGTGGAGATCGTCGACGAACAGAACCGGCTCGTCGCGCAGGGACAGGTGCGCCTGGCCAACATCACCGACGCGGACCGCATCGGGCACTGACCCCGACCGGTCACCGCCTCGTCGGGGTGGCGCTCCGGCCGGGACCGGCCCGGCCGGAGGACAAGGTCAGCCGGCGGCCTGCGCCCCACCGCGGCCGCGCGCGGCCGACGTCTCCGCCGCCCGCTGTTCGGCCGCATCGGAGGCCCCGTTCGGCTCGTCCTCCCGCATGTGCTCGAGCGCGATCCGCGCGAACACCTGCTGCTCGGTCGCGGCCATCTCGTTGCGGCCGGCGGAGAAGAACGCCTGCGCCCACGACAGCAGCGTCGACAGTTTCGACGAGAACCCCACCAGATACAGCAGGTGGATGAACAACCACGCCACCCACCCCAGGAACCCGCTGATCTCGAGCTTGCCGACCTTCGCGACCGCGCTGAACCGCGAGATCGTCGCCATGCTGCCCTTGTCGAAATACTTGAACGGCTGCCGCTGCGACGGATCGGCCCCGTCCGTCGACGCGATGATCTGCTTGGCGGCGTATTTGCCGCCCTGCATCGCGACCTGCGCCAGCCCGGGCAACTTGTTCAGCGACATCATGTCGCCGATGACGAACACGTTCGGATGTCCCGGCAACGTCAGATCCGGCAACACCTCCACCCGACCGGCCCGGTCGACCTGCGCCCCGGACTGTTCGGCGAGCTGCTTACCGAGCGGGCTCGCCGACACCCCCGCCGACCACACCTTGCATTGGGATTCGATCCGCCGTTGTGAACCGTCCTGGTCCTTGACCACCAGACCGTCGGCGTCGACGTCGGTGACCATCGCCCCGAGCTGGATCTCCACCCCGAGACGCTCGAGGGTCGCGCGGGCCTTGCGGCTGAGCTTGCCGCCGTAGACCGGCAACACGTCGGAGGCGCCGTCGAGCAGGACCACCCGCGCCTCCGCCGGATCGATATTGCGGAAAGTGCCCTTGAGGGTGCGGCGCGACAACTCGGCGATCTGCCCCGCCAACTCGACCCCTGTCGGGCCGGCGCCGACCACCACGAACGTCAGCAGCCGCGCGCGTTCCTCCGGATCGTGCGACAGCTCGGCCTGCTCGAACGCCCCGAGGATCCGGCCCCGCAACTCCAAGGCGTCGTCGATCGTCTTCATACCCGGCGCGAACTCGGCGAAATGATCGTTGCCGAAATAGGACTGCCCCGCCCCGGCGGCGACGATGAGACTGTCGAAGGGGGTGGTGGTGTAGCGCTCGAGGAATCGGGAGGTCACGGTCCGGTTCTCCAGATCGATCTGCTCGACCTCACCGAGCAGCACCTGCGCGTTCTTCTGCTTGCGCAGGATCATCCGGGTCGCCGGGGCGATGTCGCCGACCGACAGGATGCCCGTCGCCACCTGGTACAGCAACGGCTGGAACAGATGATGGCTGGTCCGCGCCACGAGGGTGACGTCCACCTCGGCCCGAGCCAGCGCCTGGGTGGCGAACAGCCCACCGAAACCGGATCCGATCACGACCACTCGATGCCGGCGGGGTTCGGTCTGCTCGACGCTCATGACTGCTCCTTCACGTTGCCGGATGGATCGTTCTCCAGTCTTGCAGTTACCACGCCCGCCCACAGTCCAACCCACGAGCCGACCCTCGATCGCTACTCCTGCGGGTCACCGCCCGGCTCGCGACCGGACCCGAGCAAGCCGTACACCGGGTTGTGCCGGGCCGCGTGCCGCACCGCATCGTTCGTCGCCGAGGTGTACACCTGCACCGTCTGCAACGAGCGATGCCCGAGCAGTTGCTGCAACTCCACCATCGTCGCGCCGTTGTCGGCCAGGCTCGTCGCGAAGGTGTGCCGCAGCGCGTGGGCGAGCGCCCCGCGTTTGCGTTCCGATTCGATCCCGGCCCGCCGGTAGAGGCGCCGCACCCGGTACTGCAGGGTGCCGCGGGTGATGCGCGCCCCGTCCGCGCCGACGAACAGCGGATCGGCCGGATCGTGCCGCTCCCACACCGGCAGATCGTCACGCTCGCGGGCGCGGCGCCGCACCGCCGGGAAGCGGGCGTAGCGTTCCTCGAGATAGGCCGACACGATCGCCGTCCAGCTGTCCTCGAGCGGGATCTCCCGTTCGATCGCGCCCTTGCCGAGCACCCGCAGCACCGGCGCCTCCTCACCGCCGAGGATGCTGCCCACATCGAGCCGGATCAATTCGTCCGAACGGATGCCGGTGAGCAACAGGGTCGCGATGAGCGCCAGATCTCGTTGCGGCCAGTCCCGTGCCGACTCGGCGGGGCGCTGCGCCTCCACCGTCATCGTGTCGACGAGCTGGTTGATCGCGGTGGGGGAGAATGCCTTCGGCGTGTGCTGGGGCTTCTTCGGTTGCGCGATCGATGCCATCGGATTGCCCTCCGACACCCCCTCGGAGACGAGGAAATTGCAGAAGTTGTTCCACACCGACCAGGCGCGGCGCACCGACGCCGGCTGCCGCTCGGCGGCGAACACTGCGAACGCCGACCGCAGTGCCCGCACCGTGACATCACCCAGGACCAAGGCGTCCTCCGGCACCCCGCACCCGGCCGCGAGATGTGTGCGCACCGCGCACAGATCGAGCCGGTACGCCTTGACGGTGTGCGGTGACCGCTTCGCCGTCTGCAGGGTCTCGAGATACGACCCGATCCAGTCCGTCAGGCCCGGCTCGGCCGCGCTGCCCACCACGCTGCTCCTCCCGTCGACATCCCCGCACGCGAGTCGTACAGATGTGCGAGTCCAGTGTGACAGCAGGGACCGACGGGACAGCAGGGACCGGCTCAGCCGCGGCGGCGCTTGGCGCGCGCCGCGAACTCGTCGAGCACCCACACCACATCCTTGGCCTGCCAGATGCGGTTCCGGCGTCCCTCGGTGATCTGCGTGAGAATCCCGGCATCCACGAACCGGTCGATCGCGATCTGCGCGTTGGCGCCGGTCACCGACAGTGCGGCCGCGGCCGAGCGGTTGTCGATGACCGGCTGCCGCAGGAGCACGTCCATCAGCCGGTGCGCCGCCGAGTCCCGCCGCGCCGTCATCCGGCTGCGCCACTCGGCCCGCACCGCCTCCAGATCGGCGACGAGCATGCGGCCGTTGGCGACCGCGGCGAAGGACGCGTCGACGATCGACCGCACGATCGGTGCGACATCCCCGGCACGATAGGCGCCGAGCGCCGCGAAATAGTCCGCCGTGTTGTGCAGCAGACCCGCAGAGACCGGCACGGCGACGCTGCGGGTGAGCTGCCCCCCGCGCAGCATCGCCTGGATCAATGCGCGGCCCACGCGGCCGTTGCCGTCGGGAAAGGGATGGATGGTTTCGAACTGGGCGTGCGCGACCGCGATCTGCGCCACCACCGGCAGATCGTCCCGATTGGCGAACACCACCAGATCGTCGATCAGCTCGGGTACGCGCCCGTGATGCGGCGGCACGAACTCGGCGGTGTGCGGACCCAGGCTGCCGCCGCCGATCCACACCTGCTGCTCACGCCAGCGACCGGCGATGGCCGGGTCGTCGTGTTCGAGCAGCGCGCGGTGCATCCGCAGGATCGCGTGGGCGTCGATGGCGTCGGAGAGTTCCAGCGCCGCACGCATCGCCCGGACGTTGCCGACGATCAGGCGGGCGTTGCGGGAGGCATGTTCGCCGAGTTCGGCCAGGGCGATCTGCCGGGCTCCGCTGGAGAGATTCTCGATCTCCGAGCTCGAGGCGCTCTCGGTGCGCAGCAGGATGGAGGCGAACGGGGCGGTGATGTGGCCGACCTCGACGTCGAACCGGGTCAGTTCCGTCGCCGCGTCCTCGGTCAGGGCCTGCAGGTCGCCGGTGAGGGGGATCGGCCGGTGCGCGATGAACGGTGGCACCGCCGCCCGGTAGGGGCCGGTGGTGAGGCGCCGTTCTCGCCGGGACCCGTAGGCGTCGCTGCCGGCCCACGGATGCTGTTCGTAGCCGATCTCCGGCCACTGCGAGTGGTCGTCGAGCGATGCCATCCCCGGACCATACCATCGGTTAGCTCATTATCCGATGGTATGGATGGGATGGGGTCTCGGTTGCCGCTCGCCCGACGAGCCCGACAACAGCAGTGCGCGGCCCTAAACGGCCACGTCGAACAGCTGGCCCAGCGCATAGGTCACGACCATCGCGAGCGCGCCGCCGAGCACCACCCGCAGCACCGCCCGGCCGTGCCGCGACCCGCCGAGCCACGCACTGATCGAGCCGGTCGCCGCCAAGGCGCACAGCACCGCCACGAAGGTCACCGGAATCCGCAGCTTCTCGGACACCGAGACGATCATCAGCAGCGGCACCAACGCGCCGAGGGTGAACGACACCGCCGAGGACAACGCCGCCGCCCACGGATTCGCCAATTCGGACGGGTCGATCCCCAACTCCACTTCGGCATGGGCCGCCAGGGGATCACGGGCCGTCAACTCCTCGGCGGCAGCACGGGCCGTCTCCGCCGACAGCCCCTTGCTCGCGAGCAGCTCCGCCAGTTCGTCGAGTTCGGCGTCGGGCATCGCAGCCAGCTCGCGACGTTCCGTGCGCAGCGCCGCGCGTTCGGTATCACGCTGGGTACTCACCGACACGTACTCACCGAGAGCCATCGACACCGCGCCGGCAGCCAAGCCCGCAACACCGGCGGTCAGGATCGCCGACTCGTTCGTCGTCGCCGCGGCAACACCGACGACCAAACCCGCCGTCGACACGATGCCGTCGTTCGCGCCGAGCACCCCCGCGCGCAACCAGTTGAGCTTGCTCGCCAACCCGCCGCTGTGCGGTTCGGCGCCCTCGTGCAGCACGGAAGCATCCTCCGGTGACGGTTTCGGCAGCGACATTCCGTCAAGCTAACACCGGATCATCCAGGGCGACAGCACGGATACCCTTACCTGACCTGCGTTGTTGCCGCACCACGGTCATCGGATCCGTTCGCCGCTCAGCCGGGTGGGCGGCGGCGCCGCGGAGGGATACCCCGCGCGGAATACCGGCGTGCTTCCGCGGCGGCGACCGCCCAATCGGGGTCTCCGGGCAGTGGGCCCATCGGATCTCGCTCTTCCGGCGGAACGGCGGGGTCGACGGGCAGCACCGCGCGTTGCAGCGCCCGCTCGACGGTCGAAGGCCGGTAGGTCGCCGGGACCAGACTGCCGCGCCACCGCGCGTCCCGGGCGATCATGTCGTGGCGCAAACTCTCGATCAGCGCCGTCAGCGTCGCGGACGGTACGTCGCACACCCAGGAGCCGACCTTGCCCACCACGGTCGACGGGATGCGGGGGAGCGTGAGCTGCGCGCGCGGCATCCCGGTGATCCTGCCGTAGAGCCGCAGCAGGTCGGGATAACGGAGTGCTCTCCCGCAACCCACATCGAACGAACGGGTGGGCAGGTCGGAGAACACCGCCCCGAGCACCGCCGCGACCAGGTCGACGACCGCGATCGGTTCGACCTTCGTGTGCAGCCAGCCCGGTACCACCGTGACGGGCAGCCGCCCGCCGAGTTGACCGAGCACCTCGAAGCTCGTCGACCCGGAACCGAGAACGATCCCGGCGCGCAGCGTGGTCACCGGCCGACTCGACCGGCACAGTTCCTCCTCGACCTCCCACCGCGAGCGCAGATGATCGGACAGCTCGCCCGGATCACCGGCGGGGACGAACCCGGAGACATACACCATGCGGGTCGCCGAGGACGCATCCACCGCTCGCCGCACCTGTCGGGCGGCGGCCGGATCGACCTGCCGGAAATGCGCGGACCGCATGCCGTGCACGAGATAGACGACGACGTCGACCTCCTCGAGCGAGGGCGGGAGGGTGCGCGCGTCGGTGACATCCACTTCGGCGGTCTCGACACGCTCGTGCCACCAGAAGCGACGCAGAGAAGCCGGATCGCGGGCACCGGCTCGCACGGTACAGCCGGCGGCGAGGAACGCCGGGACGACTCGGCTGCCGACATATCCGGACGCACCGATCACGAGAACTCTCATCCGCCGTCCCGTCCGAGCGGCCGGGGTCACTCTCCGGTCTACGCGAGGTGGATTGCTGTCGTCTTCCTGCCTACCACGTCGATCGTCATCCGGAAACGGAGCCTGCGTGCGGCGCCGACGCGGCCGGCGGATCGTCGTGCACCGGCAGCCGCCGCGGTCCGGGGCCCTGCGCGCCGAGGACGTCACCGGGGTTCGCGAGCGGACACGAGGCCAGACTCAGGCAACCGCATCCGATGCAGTCGGTGAAGCTGTCGCGCAGGGCGGTGAGGTCCCCGATCCGGCGGGTGAGGCGGTCGTGCCAGGCGCGGGACAACCGCGCCCAGTCCGCGGTGGTCGGGACACGACTGTCCGGCAGCGAGTCGAATGCTTCCTTGATCTCGTCGAGCGAGACCCCGACACCTTGGGCGACCTTGATGAAGGCGACCTTACGCAGGGTGTCGCGGCGGTAGCGGCGCTGGTTACCGGAGGTGCGGCGACTGCTGATGAGCCCGCGCGCTTCGTAGTAGTGCAGCGCCGAGACGGCGACGCCGGAACGGTCTGCCAGCTGGCCGGGAGTCAGCCACACCGCTGGGTTCATCGGGCATCCTCCTCGTCGCGGGTCGTTCGTGATCGAGTTGTGCTGCACGGTACCGGCATCTCGCCGGCGAGCCGAGGCCCCGGCGGGGCCGGCTCTCAGACGGCCGGCGGACCGAATTCGGCGGCGACCTCCGGTGCATCCATTCGTAGCAGGTCGTAGGCGGTGTGCACCATGGACCGCACCGACTCCGGATAGGGCCGGTCGAAGCGTTCGCAGATCTTCGCGGTGGCCAGCGCTGCCTCGAGGCGCCACTTGTCGGAGCCGCTCACGAAGGTCCGGGCCTGGAACAGATAGCTCGATGCGGGGATCGTCACGACGACCACCGTAGGACCTGCACGCGGGTCGCCGGGGGAGCACCACACGGAAACTGGGAGCCGTCCCCGTCACCGTGACGAATCGTGGTGACGGGGACGGGTGGCGGCCGGAACGCGGGGAGGGGTTTCGACCGGAGGTGTGTCGCACCAGCGGGGCACCGCCCGGCGTGCCGGGCCGGTGGGGTGGTGGAGGCAGGGGTGGATCCGCCTCTGGGGCGAGTGCGGGCAGTGGGATGTCGCGAATCGGTGTCCCGCCACGGCGGGACATCGATTCGCGAAAGATGGTGCAGCAGAGGAGGATTGATGGATAACGGTGATTATCCATCAAATATGGAAAGAGGGTCGCGTCCGGGTGGGGCACAGCAGCACCCCGGGGGACGGGATCTGCGCGCGCTGCTGCCACCCACGCGCCGCCGGATGTGACCGTGTCGCGTCACCGGGCGCTCGTCGCGTGCGGCGCAGTGTTGCCGCATCGAGGTTGCCGCACCGAGCGCGACGAACCGCATGTCGCCGGGACATCCGCCCGCGGCAGGTACGCAGGGGGCCGGCCTCGGCGGCGCGATCCGGCCTGTCGGCGAGTCGGGCCGGGGCCGGGACGGAGCGCTTCGGGCCGGTTCATGCGCCGGAGTGACCCCGATGCGCCAGGCGCCCTTCTGGACCGACCCGGAGGAGATCGGAAATCACTCTAGTTAACATAATGTAGATTATCGGCAATATTGATATGAGGGGTGACCTGGGGTTCGGCGCCGATGATTCGATGCGTCCCGATTCGCGCGTCGGGCGACGTTCGTTGCATGCACTGCATCGCACTGCGATGTGTCGGCGTGACGCCTCGTGCTCGCTTCGCAATTCTCGGCACGCCGGCTCGTGTCGGACATCCCGGGATGCCGTGCCTGCCGTTCCCGGTCCGGGCTCCAGGTTCCGGACCCGAGTCGCCCCGGCTCGGCCGACTCGCGCCCGTCCACCGTCTCGGGCGCCCGACGCGGCCCTTCGGGATCGCGCCCTCGTCCCCCCGCCTGCCACCCGGCTACGTTGAAAACGTCACTGTGACGTTTTTGTGCGGGCCCGCGGGAGGAGATCCTGCGATCTGCGCGACAGCCCTGATGCCGGCGTTGCTGCGCACCCACGGCGTGCACTTCGCCGGCGCGGTGATCGGTGCTCGCCGCGCGTTGTGGCATCGGGTCCCCTACATACGTGCGGGCCGGCGACGGGGTGCGGACTCCCCTCCTCCACGCCCGGGCCGGCGCACCGTAAAACGTCACTGTGACGTATTGCTCTTGGTCGACGGGATGATCCACGGGTTCACGACGGTCGGCGCAGCCGTCGCAGCTGCGCGGACAGATAGTCCCGGGCGCGACGATGACCACCGACCCGGACGAGTTCGTCGGCGAGCTGCTCGAGCAGTCTGGTCAGTAGCTCCTCGTCGGGCGTCCAGCCGTCTCGCTGCCGGCACCGATCGAGCCATTCGACCGGTGCGATGTGCCCGCGGTCGGCGTTGCAGCGCCGGCACGCGGCGACCTCGTTGGCGGTGATGCTCGGACCGCCCTTCAGGCGCGGCACCAGGTGATCAGTGGTCGGCGTGACCAACCGTCCGAACTCACGTCCGCACCACAGGCACCGCCCGTTCTGGCGGTCGAGGGCGAGCGTGAGTCGGGTGAGGCGGTCCATCCTCCGATCGTGGCCCATCGCCACCGTGGCGGTCGCCGATGGGTCCGATCGGTGTCTCGCCGATAGGTGTCAGGGACGCGCTTCGAGGACGAGGTTGAAGGGGGTCTCGGTGGCGCGGCGGAAGGTGCCGAAGCCGGCCTCGGCGGCGACCTCCGCGAGCCGCCGCTCCCCCGCCTGGGCGCCGAGCCCGAGCGCGACGGGCTGGTCGAGCGACGACGGGGTGCACAGCACCGTCGAGGCCGCGTAGTACATCCGGCCGACCGGATCGAGATTCTCCACCAGGCTGTCGTGGGCGAACGGTTCGACGAGCATCACGCTGCCGTCGTCCGCCAGGGCCTCGCCGGCGTGCCGCAACGCCCCGACCGGGTCCCCCATGTCGTGCAGGCAGTCGAAATAACAGATCAGGTCGTAGCCGTCGCCCGGGAAGTTCGCCGCCGAGGCGACCTCGAACGAGACGTTGCCGACCCCTTCTTCCGCGGCCAGTGCCCGGGCCCGGTCGATGGATGCGTCGTGGTAGTCGAAACCGTGCACGGTGGACTGTGGGAAGGCCCGCGCGAGGATCGTGGTCGACACGCCGTGTCCGCATCCGATGTCGGCCACCCGGGCGCCGGCGGTGAGTTTGTCGACGACGCCGTCGAGGGCGGGCAGCCATGCGTCGACGAGGTTGGCGCGATAGCCGGGGCGGAAGAACTGCTCGGTGCCGATGAACAGTTCCGGATCGTGTTCGTGCCAGCCGAACCCTTCTCCGTTGCGGATGCGGTCGGTGATGCGCAGCCGGTCCTTGTAGACCGAACCGATCAGGTGGAGACCGCCGGCCAGGTAGACCGGGCTGTCCTCCCGGGCCAGGGCCATGGCGTGTTCCGGGGACAGCGTGAAGGTGTCGTCGTCCGGATCGTAACGCAGATATCCGCTCGCGACTTGCGCCGAGAGCCATTCGCGCAGATAGCGTTCGCGGATGCCGGTGCGGGTGGCGAGCTGTTCGCTGGTGGTGGGCCCCGATTCGTCGAGGGCTCGCCACAGGCCGAGATCGACGCCGATGAGCACCAGGGCGCCGTTCATGGCCGCGCCCATGTCGACGACGAGTTGTCCGAGGGTCTGTTCGAGCCGTTCCGGATCGATGTCCTGTGCGTCCGTGGTCATCACGCACCTCCTTGGGATGTGAGTACGTCGCTCACGGTAGGTCGCCGACGGTCGCGCGCGGCGACGGGACGGGTGCGATCGGGTGTCGATCCGGGGGGCGCGGGGGTGGCCGAGGTCACGAAGCGGTGATGCACGAGCGCAGGACCACGCTGTTGCGGCGCGCTACAATCGGTAGCAGTCTGCAACACCGGGAGGTCGCCGTGACGTCGTCCACCGACAAGGTCACTCGCTTCGACGCCGAACTCGTCGACAGTGCCATCGCCGAGGGGGGCCGCCAGAACCGCACCGGCCGCCAGCAACTCGAATACTGGGCGCGCATCGGCCGTGCGATGACCGCCCACGAGACCGCCTCCCTGCACCGGGTGCACGAGTCCTTGGCCGGTGTGCGGGAACTGAGCGATCTCACCGCCGCCGAAGGGCGATTGTTCAACGCGGAGATCGATGCGCGCCTGGCGGACGATCTGGCCCGCACCGACTATGCCGGGGTGCTCGCCGCGCGCGGGGTGACCACGGTGCTGCTCGACGATGAGGGTCGGCTGGTCGAACAGTCTCCGGACGGCAGTCGCCGCGTGCTCGACGCCGAATGAGGCGCCTGGATCTGATCGTCGGGCCGAACGGCTCCGGTAAGTCGACCTTCGTCGAGTTGTCCCTCGCTCCCCTGCTGCCGCGCAGTGTGTTCGTCAACGCGGATGTCATCGCGCGGCAGCGCTGGCCGGATCGGGCCGAGGAGATGTCGTACGAGGCGGCGCAATTGGCGGCGGCGGCGCGGGAACGCCTGCTGGCGCAGGGCCGGTCGTTCATCGCGGAGACGGTGTTCTCGCATCCGTCGAAGCTGGAGTTGCTCGATCGGGCGCATGCGGCGGGATATGTGGTGGTGCTGCACGTGATGCTCGTGCCCGAGACGATGTCGGTGCTGCGTGTGGCGCAGCGGGTGGCCTCGGGTGGGCATGCGGTGCCGGAGGACAAGATCCGGACGCGGTATCGGCGGTTGTGGCCGCTGGTGGTCGAGGCGGTCCGCCGTGCCGATGAGGCGACGGTGTACGACACGGCATCCGGGACTCCGGTGGTGGTGGCGCAGTTCGCGGCCGGGGTGCCGGTGGGGGCGGTGCGCTGGCCGCGGTGGGCGCCGGCGGCGCTCACCGGGCTCGGCTGAGTTGCGGGCCCGGTGAGCGGGAGCGGTCGGGTCAGCTCGTGGCGTGACGCGTGGTGAACGGCAGTACCAGCCGTGAGGGGTGCGCGGCGTCCCGGTAGATCTTGTGGGTGACGGGGCGGCCGACGGGCAGATGGAAGGCATCCGGCGGCAGCAGCGCGTTGTGCTCGTCGGCGAGCGGTTCGTTGTTGGACAGTTCCACGACGAGCTTGTGGCCCGGCATGAAGGTGTTCGCGAACGGATACAGCCGCAGCACGTACTCTTCGATCACTCCCGGCTGCACCGGTTCGGTGCGGGTGTGCGGGTGGTAGGGATTGCCCTCGGTGGTGCGTTCGTCGAGTTCGCGGTGGGAGGCCTTGAGGTAGCCGGTGGTGATCAGCTGCCGTGTGCCGTTGGGGGCGTAGTCCCACATGCGGAGGATGAAGTTGGTGTCGGGCTGGTCGATCTCGGCGAAGATGTGGGCGGCGCCGGTGCCGATCATCTCGGTGGGTTCGGCGAACACCGGGGTCTCCCACCGCAGGATCTCGACCTTGTCGGTGACCGTGAGCGGTGCCTGGTAGAAGCCGTCGGGGGCAGCGTACCGGGCGCCCATCGGTTCGGGGTCGGAGGACAGTTTGCCGCGCGGGCGCAGGTACAGCGGCCGGTAGTCGACGTCCTTCGGGGGCCACTGGTCGGCGGTGACGCGCTGGCGCGCGCCTTCGACGAAGACGGAAACGGCGGGTTCGTCCATGATGCCGTTGTCGATGCCCTTGATCCAGTAGTCGTACCAGCGGAACATCTTGTCGTGCTCTTCGATGAAGGGCCGCGACTGCATGGGCGGGTAGGGGCCGATGTCGAGTTTCTTCGGTCCCTGCAGGGCGTGGAACAGTTCGATGGTGCCGTCCATCGTCCAGCCGCGGCCCTGGTCGATCTGCAGGTAGACGGGGATGTCGATGTTGCGGGCGAGGTTGATGGGGTTGCGTTCCTCGTACCAGGGGCCGTCGAGTTCGTTGGTGATGATGTCGAACCAGGCTTCGTGGTTCTTCGGGTAGTTGAGCACGTGCACGAGGTTCGGCCAGGCGGCGACGTCGGGGTCGGCGAGGCGCTGGGCGACGCGCTCGGCGATCTCGTCGGAGGTGTAGGTCTCGAGCATGCGGGATTTGACGCGGTCGGTGAACGCCCAGCCGGAGTCGCCGCCGCGGCCCTCACGGGCGGCGCGGGGCATGAACCACATGATGCCGCCGTGGTAGGTGGTTTCGTAGAAGTCGTAGTGGCCGCCGGAGACGAAGATGGCTTTGAGGTGCGGGGGTCGTTCGGCGGCGGCGAGGACCTGCATGGATCCGAAATAGGAGATGCCGATCATGCCGACGTTGCCGTCGCACCAGGGTTGCGCGGCGACCCATTCGATGAAGTCGTAGGCGTCCTGGCCGAGGGAGACCCCGCCGGCGTTGTAGTTGCCGATGTGCTCGCCGCCGGAGTCGCCGGAGCCGCGGATGTCGCCGATGACGTGGACGTAGTCCTCGGCGACGACGCGGGCGATGTCGCCGGCCTCGATGCAGCCGTCCCACATGGGGCTGGGGCGGCGCTGCGGCGGGGTGGTCAGGGCGAGGGCCTGGAGTTCCTTGCCGTAGGGGCTCAGCGCGACGAGCGCGGGGCGGGGCTTGTCGTCGACGTCGTGGTAGGCGTCGGCGGCCAAATCGACGCCGTCGCGCATGGGGACCCGCAGGTGTTTGCGGATGTGGATGGTCTGTCCGCCTGCGTCGAACGTTTCGAACTCGGCCATGAGAACCTGCGACTCCTCTTCGTGATCAGTGCTGGTGCGAGAACTGGGTGCGGTAGCCGTGCAGTGTGGTGAAGAACGGGGATGGTTCGAGGGTGGGATCGCCGGTGTAGCCGAGGTCGTCGGCGACCGGGGCGTACGGCGAGTACACCGAGTCGGTGTCGAGCAGTCCGTGGCACAGGCAGCGGTGGGCGGCGCCGCGCACTCCTTGTTCGATGTCGCTGCTCTCGCGCAGGGCTTCGGCGGCCTGGTCGCGGTCGAGTTCGACGCCGTAGGCGGTGCCGTCGGCGCGGCGGTAGGGATGCCCGAGATAGAGCTTCTCGGGTCGGATCTGCTCCCGCAGGTAGGCGAGGCTGTCGCGGTAGGCGTCGGGGTCGGTGTAGCCGGGGAAGCCGTTGGCGGCGCCGTGCACCTGCACGGCGTCGCCGACGAACGCCGCGTTCTGTCCTTCGAGGACGTAGGCGACCGAGCCCGGGGTGTGGCCGGGGATCGAGTGCACGGAGATCTCGGCGCCGCCGCCGAGGGAGATCGTCTCTCCCCCACGCACGAGCATCGTCGGTTCCAGTTCCCCGGAGATGACGGCTTCGGCGGCGGCGGTGATCTTCGCGGCCCCGTCGGGGTCGTTCAGGTATCGGCCGCGGCCGGTGAGGTAGTCGTCGACGTGGGCCTGGCGGGAGCGCAGCAGCGGGGCGTCGGCGTCGTGGATGACGACTCGGGCGCGGCGGCCGGTGGCCTCCCACAGGGCGTGGGCGCCGCCGATGTGGTCGATGTGGCCGTGGGTGAGCAGGATCCAGCGCACGTCTTCGAGGCGGCGGCCGAGCTTGTCGAGGGCGGGGGCCATGCCCTCGGCCGGGGAGGTGGCGATGCCGGTGTCGACGATCGCGGGCTGTTCGGCGTCGATGAAGAAGGTGTAGAGCCCGAACCGGCCCCACGGCGAGACGATGGGGTGGATCGGCACGTCGGTGTGGCGGCCGGTCATGTCACTTTCCTTGCAGGAAGTCGGCGGTGTCGTCGAAGACCTGCGCGAATTCGGGGATCCACGAGAAGTTCTGCACGAAGCCGTGGTTGGCGCCGTCATAGCGGATCAGGGTGACGGGCACCCCGGCCTCCTGCAGTCGGCGGGCATAGAGTTCGCCTTCGTCGCGCATCGGGTCGAATTCGGCGGTGACGATCAGCGCCGGGGGCAGTCCGGTGAGATCGGCGCGTTTGATCGGCGACACGCGCGGGTCGGCGGGATCGGCGCCGCTGTCGAGGTAGAAGGCGTTGAACGGTTTCAGTGCGGCGGTTTCGAGGCCGTAGCCGACGGCGTTCTCCCGCATCGAGGGGTAGCGATCGTTGTCGAAGTCCAGGTCGAGGGACGGATAGTAGAGCACCTGGTGGGTGATGCGGTCGAAGCCGTCGTCGTGGGCCAGGGCGGTGACGGCGGCGACGAAGGTGCCGCCGGAGCTGTCGCCTGCCACGGCGAGGGTGGTGCCGTCCCAGCGCAGTTCGTCGCCGTGGTCGGTGGCCCAGCGCACCGCGGCGTAGCAGTCGTCGAGGCCGGCGGGGAACTGCGCTTCGGGGGCGCGGCGGTAGCCGACAGACACCACGGTGCAGCCGGTGGCCTTCGCGAGGTGCCGGGCGACGTGGTCGTGGGTGTCGAGGCTGCCGAGGAAGAACGCCCCGCCGTGGAAGTAGACGAGCAGGCCACAGGTGCCGGCGTCGGTCGGGGTGTAGACCCGCACCGGCACCTCCCCGACCGGCGTCACGGCGATCGTGTCGCGGACGTCGTGCAGGGGCAGTCGCTCCTCGAGCGGCGGGACCTGAGCTTCTTCCCCGGCGCGCATCGCGGCCGGATCGAGCGGTCCGGGCGGCGGGGCGGGCAGGTCGGCGAGGAGCCGGGCGATCTCGGGGTGCAACGGCATGGCCGGTCGTCTCCTAGGGGGCTGAACGGGGGTGGGCGTGAGCTACTGGGTGGGCTGCTGGGAGGCGGGCTTCTGGCCCGGGAAGACGTCCTGGACTTCGTCCTCGGTCCAGCCCTGGCGGGAGATGCGCTGCAGTTCGTCGGTGACCGGCTTGCGTTGCGCCTGGTAGCGGGTCAGCGCCTCGGCGACGGTGTCGGCATCGCGCAGGCAGTCGGCGAGCACCCCGGCGTCGAGGATCGCCGAGTTCGCGCCCTGGCCCTGGTGGTGGAGCATGGAGTGGGCGGCGTCGCCGACGAGCACGACCGAGTCGGAATGCCAGCGTTCGACGGGGTCGATGTCGTAGACACCGCGGATGTTGACCTGGTCGAGGTCGAGGCCGGCGGTGATGTCGACGATGCGCTGGTCGAAGCCCTCGACGGTGGCGAGCATGTCCTCCTTGCTCACCTGCGGTGCCCAGTCGGGGTCCGGGCACAGGGCGGTGATGTCGAAGGACACCTGATTGCGGTGGCGCAGCGGCAGCAGATACACCTTGGTGCCCTTGCCGATGTACATGCGCAGGTTGTCGTCGGTGACCATGCCGTGCGCGTCGGCGATGTCGATGACCGCGCGGTAGGCGCGTTCACCGGAGAACACCGGGTCGGCGTCGGAGAACAGTTGTCGACGGACGACGGACTTGATGCCGTCGGCGCCGATGACCAGGTCGGCGTCGACGGTGGTGCCGTTGGTGAAGGTCAGGGACGCCCTGTCACCGTGGTCGTCGACGGTGACGAGTTTGTATCCGCACTTGACCATGCCTGTGGGCAGGACGCTGATGAGGGTGTCGATGAAGTCGCCGCGGTGGATGAGATGGGTGTGCTTCTGGTCGCCGTGGACCGGCCAGGCGTCCTTCATGATCGGGTCGCCGGTGGCGGTGAGGATCTCGAAGTAGTCGCTCGGCGAGCTGACCTTGGCGATGTCGTCGAAGATGCCCCACTCGCGGAACCGCTCCATGCTCGACGGGCGCAGACCGATACCGGCCCCGACCTCACGGATCTCGGTGGCCTGTTCGTACACGGTGACGTTGGCGCCGAGCACGCTCAGGGCCTTGGCGGCGGCGGCACCGGCGTAGCCGGCGCCGACGATGGCGATGGTGAGGTTCTTCAGGTCCGAGGTCTGCATGTGCTGTCTCTTTCGGAAGGCGCGGGGGCGCCGGGAGGTTCGGGTCAGGGCTGCGCGATGGTGAGGAAATCGGCGGGGTTCTCGACGAAGAGCTTGGTGATGGTGGCCTTGTCGAGTCCGGCCTTGCGCAGGTCCGGGATGAGGTCTTCGAACAGGTAGTTCACCGTGTGTCCCTTGACGCCGGGCCAGCCGAGTGGGCTGCAGTTGGCGTCGACGCCGGCGAGCGCCTGATCGAGGTGGCCGGCATCGAGGAAGCGGAGGAAGTGGGCGAGGCGTTCGGCGCGGGGGCGGGCCCAGAACGGCGGGTCCTCGAGTTCGGTTTCGTAGCCGAAGGTATCGAAGCCGACGCGGCCGCCCTGCTGCGCGATCCAGGTGTCGCGGGTCTTCTCGGCGTTGACGCCGTCGTCGGCGTGCCCGAACAGCACGCGGTTCAGGGGCAGGCCTTCTTCGTTGAAGATGGCGATGGCGTTCTCGGCGTCGATCGCGAGGTGGGTGAGGATGGGCACGCCGGTGTCGAGGGCGGCGCGGGCGGCGGCGCGGTAGATGCGCTTGTCGAGGTCGGTCATCTTCCCGCCTCGGGAGACCCCGACCTTGATGACGCCGGCGCGGCTGCCGGTGTCGCCGATGCCGACGGTGATCTCGTGCACGAACTGGCGGGTGAGGTAGTCGACCGAGGCGCGTTCGAAGAACGGCAGGGCGGTGTCGCCGCCGACGAAGCCGGTGCAGGCGATGATGTGGACGCCGGTCTTGGCCGAAAGCGACTTGTAGTAGTCGATGTCGCGGCCGTTGCAGATGCCGGTGACGTCGACGAAGGTGCCGCCGCCGTATTCGTGGAATGTGCGCAGCTTCGGGACGGTCTCCTCGTAGCGGACCTCGGGGCTCTTCCACCAGCGGGTGTCCAGTTCGGAGCCGGGCATGCCGTATCCGATGTGTTCGTGGATGGCGACGATGCCCAGTTCCTCGGGGGCGATCGGACCCAGGACGGTGTTCACTCTCGACACAACATTCCCCTTCGGGACGAAGACGTTCGGTGGTTACTGGTCGGTGCTCGAGCGAGTCGAGGTGACCGTGAGCAGCTCGCGCGGGTTGGCGGTGAGGATGCGGTCGAGCTCGTCGTCGCCGAGGCCGGCGGCGCGCAGCCGCGGCGCGAAGTCGGTGAGCACGTAGCCGAAGGGCAGCTCGCGGGCGGGATGCCCCGCGGCGACGCCGGTGGCGTTGCACGAGAGCAGCAGGCGGTGGCCGAGTCCGGCGGCGACGAGCTCGGTGACCAGGGTGACGCGCTCGGCGTCGGAGATGTGGGTCTCGTCCTCGCTGCCGAGGTGGTCGAGGGCGATGTAGGCGCCGCGGCGGGCGATCTCGGCGGGTGCGCCGGCGGCGACGGCGTCGCGGCGGTCCAGTCCCCCGACGACGATGCGGTCGGCGGGCAGGTGTTCGTCGAGGGCGATGTCGAGGTCGGCGAGGGGGTCCTTGCCGTACCGCAGGGACACCGCGACACCGGTGGCGCGGCCGGCGCGGGCGGCGCCGCGGAACAGGCTCTCCTCGGTGGCGGTCATGCCGGCCGGGTCGGCGGCGGTGGTGACCAGGCCGGCGGCGGCGCGGCGTTCGACGCGCGGCACGACCATGCCTTCGGTGACCTCCTTGGTGAACAGGTCGGCGAACTTCTCGGCGGGCCAGGGGGTGGGCGGGTTGGTCTGCGGGGTCAGGAAGTAGCCGCCGAGCAGGTTCTCCGGGCCGAGGCCGGTAGAGGCGACGATGTGTACCCCGGAGGCGCGGGAGAGGTTTTCGTACATGGGGAGGTCGCGGCCGTGGAACATCCCGGTGGCGTCGACGAGGGTGCCGCCGCCGGCGGCGCGGAAGTCGCGGAGTTTGCCGAGCAGCGTGGTGAAGATCTCGGCGCGGTCGAGGTCGAGGTCGTAGGCGTGCTGGGCGCCGGGCAGCACGGACAGCAGGGCCTCGTGGACGGCGACGACGCCGAGGTCGGCGGCGGCGACCGGACCGAGGACGGTGTGGACGGTGGCGGTCGCGGTCTCGGGGCCGGTCATCGCGCTTCCTTTCATCGGCGTCGCAGGGGGATGCGACGTGGTGGGAGTCACAATAAAGATTAGGATTACACACTGTCAAGTGAATTTACGTCCCGATGACTTACTGTACTCGCCGGTAACCTCGGGCGTCGAGGCTAGGATGGCTTTCCATGTCCCTTCGTGCCGCCCAGAAGCAGATGACCTACGAGTTGTTCCTCGCCAAGGCCCTCGAACTGTTCGGCACCAAGGGCTACGCGGCGACCACCATCGACGACATCGCGACCGCCGCCGGGTCCACCCGCACCACCTTCTACCTGCACTTCTCGTCCAAGGCCGACGTGATGAGCGCCTTGCTGACGAAGGTCGACACGATCCTCACCGCCGCCGACGACCCGAGCCTGACCGCGGTCGTCGCCTCGGGCTCACGCCCGCTGATCCGGCAGTGGCTCGATCGCAAGTTCTCCCAGTGGGACGAGATCAAGCCCTATATGACGGCGTCCTATCAGGCCGCGCACGACCCCGATGTGGTCGCAAAGACCGAACGGTGGTTCGAAAGCGCCGTCACCGACATGACCGAAGGCCTCGACCGGGCCGGCCGGCTGGCCCCCGACCGTCGCCGCATCCGCTGTGTGCTGGCCTTCGGCCAGCTCGAACACATGTCGCGGCGCTACTTCTCCGTCGGCTGGCGCACCCCGCGGGCGATCTGCCTCGACGAACTCACCGACTCGTGGTGCTATCTGCTCGACGTGCCCGACTGATTCGCCGCGAGCGCCTCGGTGGCTGCGATCGCCTCGACGAGGATGCTGCGCAACCAGGCGATGAACTCGCTGTCGGCCAGCCGCGGATTCCACACCACATCCACCCCCAGCGGGGCCACCGGCAACGGGAACTCCTCGATCCGCAAGGGCATCTGCCGGCCCATCTGCCGCGCCACCCGGTAGGTGTGCACCGCAACGCCGCCGGCGCGGCCGACCAGATGCGGCACGAGCAGGAAATCGGAGACCAGCCGACCGATCCGGTACCGCACCCCGGCGGCGTCGAGCGCGGCATAGGGAGCCACCCGCTGCCGGGCGTCATAGGTGACGTGCGGGATCGACGCGAGCAGCTCGAGCGCGGAGGCATCCGGGTCGGTGTCGGGGTGGGCGATCACCACCCACCGGTTCTCGTACAGCCGTTCCCGCGGATAGGGCGCGGCGAACGCCTGCGACAGCAGCACCGCGTCGACCCCCTCGTCGGTGAAATCGGACGGGTGCGGCTCGATGAACGTGCGGATGCGCACGGTCGCGTGCGGGGCCCGCGCCGCGAGCAGGCGCGTCAGCTCGGGCCCGACCACGAAGGCAGTGCTGTTGGTCATCGCCAGGGTGATCGTACGGGCGTCCCGGGCCGGGTCGAAGCCGGGGAAGTCGACCACCCGGGCGGTGTGCCGCAGCACCTCCCGCAGGGGCACGATCAGCTCGAGGGCCCGCGGGGTGAGCACCAGACCGCTCCCCTGCCGGACCACCAGCTCGTCCCCGAACAGGCGGCGCATCCGGCCGAGCGCGTGACTCATCGCCGGCTGGGTCATCCCCACGCGGGCGGCGGCGCGGGTGACCGAGCGTTCCTCGAGCAGCGCCAGCAGCGGCACCAGCAGGTTGAGGTTGACCGAGGCGAGTCGCGGGAGGTCGGGGTCGGCCGGGTGGTCCGGCGGGGGGTTCACCCACACAAAGTTACCCGGCCGTTCGCGCCGGTCCCGGGGGTTGTCCGGTGGTCGCGGCGCGCCGCAGCTTCGGGATGGGGATGCGGTGATTGATCGCCACCGCCACCCCCGCGCCGTCCGGGTGCCGCCAGTGCAGCAGCGCCGGGCCGAGGGGGTCGTCGCCGACGAGGAACTCCGGTTCCCCCTCGACCGGCAGGTGCCCGACCGCCTTGAGGTGCAACCCGAACTGCTCGGTCCAGAAGTACGGGTCGGTGTCGTATTCCGGGGCGTCGTCGCCGCGCAGCAGCGCGGTCGCCGCGACACTGGCCTGCTCGATGGCGCTGTTCCACAACGGACTGCGCCGCACCGTCCCCCGGATCGGCAGGTGCACGACGTCTCCGGCGGCGACGATGCCCGGGGCGACGCGGCCGCGGGCATCGGCGACCAGGCGCCCGTCGGTGAGCAGCCCGCAGTCGCGCAGCCATTCGACGTTGGGCAGGTCACCGATCGCGGCGACGACGAGGTCGGCGGTGATGCGGCTGCCGTCGTCGAGGGTCACCGTGCCGGAGTCGTGGCCGGTGGCGGTGCCGGAGACGATCTTCACCCCGGCCGCGGTGGCGGCGGTGGTGAACAGCTCGGACAGATACGGCCCGAACTGGGGGCGCATCGGTGCGACGTCGGCGACGACGGTGACCTCGCAGCCGGCCTGCACGGCCGCGGAGGCGATCTCCATGCCGAGCGGACCGGCGCCGACGACCGCCACCGAGGGACGGTCGGCGAGCCGCTCACGCAGGGCCAGTGCGTCGTCGAGGGTGCGCAGGACGAGGGCGCCGTCCCCCAGCGGTCGCGGTCGCGTTCCGGAGGCGATGACGAGGCCGTCGTAGGGCAGTTCGGTGCCGTCCTCGAGCCGGACCACCCGCGCGGTGACGTCGAGGTCCACCGCGGCGACGCCGAGCAGTTCGGTGGCGCCGTGCGTGGGGGCGGGCAACTCGTGCGAGCCGCCGGCGGTGAGCAGTGCCTTCGACAGCGCCGGCCGTGAGTAGGCCGGGTGGGGTTCGTCGCCGACGATGGTCAGGTGCCCGGTGAAGCCGGCGGTGCGCAGGCTGTCGCAGGCGGTCTGCCCGGCGATGCCGTTGCCGACCACGACGATGCGCTCGATCTCGGGGGCGGGGCCGGCGGTTGCGGTGGTCATGTCAACTTCAGGGCGGCGACGGGGCACACCCGCACGGCGGCGCCGGCTGCGGCGGCCTGCGGACTGTCCTCGGGCACCTCGGTGACGTCGAGGATCAGTTCACCGTCGTCGTCGAGGTGCATCAGTTCGGGTGCGGCCTCCTCGCACAGGCCGTGGCCTTCGCAACGGGGGCGGTCGAGGGTGATCTTCATGCGGGGACGACCTCCGTGATGTCGAGCCGGTCGATGGAGCGGGTGGTGTTGGCGGGCACGCGGACCGGTTCCGCGGCGACCAGGCGGCGGGTGTGGGTGGCCAGCGCGGTGATCACCGCGTGCGCTTCGAGGCGGGCGAGGCCCTGGCCGGCGCAGCCGTGCGGGCCGTAGCCGAAGGACAGGTGGTCGACCGGGTTGCGGTCGATGCGGAAGGTGTCCGGATCGTCGTAGTGCCGCGGATCGCGGTTGCCGGCCCCGAACAGGATCGCCACCTGCGCTCCGGCGGGCACGGCGAAGCCGTCGATCTCGACGTCGCGGGTCACGGCCCGGCCCCAGGCGTGCAGCGGTGCCCAGTAGCGCAGCACCTCGGCGAAGGCCGCCGGCACCAGGGTGGGGTCGCTGCGGAGCAGGTCGAACTGCTCGGGGAACGCCGAGAACAGGGCGATGAGGTTGCCGATCGAGGCGATGGTGGTGTCCACCCCGGCGCCGAGATACTGGTGGATGATGTGGCCGGCGCTGCCGGCGGGGATGGCGCCGCGGGCTTCGGCGTCGAAGATGCCGCGGCCGACCGAGCCGGGGGTCAGATCCTCGGCGGTGACCTGCGAGCACCATGCATACAGTTCCCCGGCGATGGGGAAGTTCTCGGCGGTGCGCGGGTTCATCGGGCCGAGTACTTCCATGGCGGCCTGTCCCCAGCGGAGCATGTTGGCCCGGACCTCACCGGTGAAGCCGATGAGGTCGGCGACGATCTCGAGCGGGAAGGCGCGGGCGAGGGCGTCGATGGCCTCGAATGACCCTTGGGCGACGAGGTCGGCGACCAGCGCGTCGGCCTTGGACTCGATGGTGCTCTTGAGTCCGCGCAGCGCCCGCGGGGACAGGTTCTCGGTGAGGGCGGCGCGCAGTTCGGTGTGGACGGGTGGGTCCGATGCCAGCGAGGTGCCCTGCAGGACGTCGTTGGCGGCGGGGTTGAAGCCGACGGTGCGGGAGGAGAAGGTCGCCGGGTCGCCGAGGGCGTCCCGGATGACGTCGTAGCGGGTCAGGGCGTAGACGTCGTGGGCGGGCAGGTACACCACGGGGGCGAGTTCGCGCAGTGCGGTGAACGTCGGGTAGGGGTCGACGAGTATGTCGTCGGCGAACAGGTCGAGGTCGGCAGTGGGCGGGCTGCTGGTCATGCCTTCAGTGAACGGCCACTCACTGCATAAATCCAACTCATAATCTGCATCCACTGCTATGCATGGGATGCATAGCAGTGGGGTCAGGGGCGGTGGTGCCCGTTGCGTCCGGCCGCCTGCACCTCGGGATGCGTCCAGCGGCGCACCGCCGCGTCGCTCTCGCTCAGCCGTGCCGCGAGCACCGCGACGATCGTCTCGACCGCCGGGTCGGTGACCATCTCGTGGTGGTCGCAGTCGAGCCGGTACTGGTGGATCTCCCCCGCGATCACGTTGTGCCAGGCCGCCACCGCCGGGGTCGGGGCCTCCGAGCGGGCGGCGGTGAAGAACAACGCGTCCCCGTCGAAGATGTCCGGTTCGTGCCGCCGCACGGCGCGGGTGGTGTCGGTGGAACCGGCGGCGAGCCGTTCGAGGTGCCCGGCGGTCAGGCCGGTGCCGCCGCCGAACGCCTCGTCGAGCGCGGCGGCGGCGTCGGCGAAGCTCGGGGTGGTGCCGTCGACGGCGAGCCCGAGATCGCGCAGCATCTCGCGGGTGCCGATCGCCGGTGCGGCCCCGACGGTGAGGTGGCTGTCGAGCAGGGCGAGGGTGTCGACGAGTGCACCGGCGCGGCGCAGTTCGACGGCGACGGCTTGTGCGACGACACCGCCGAGGGACCAGCCGAGCAGGTGGTAGGGCCCGTGCGGTTGCACGCGGACGATCTCGCGCACGTAGTGGCGGGCCAACGCGGTGACGGTGTCGTGGCGGGCACCGCCGGACAGGGTGGGCAGTTGCAGCCCGTAGACGGGCCGGTCGTCGTCGAGGCGGTGCGCGAGCGTGCTGTAGGGCCAGGCCAACCCGGCTGCGGGGTGGATGCAGAACAGGGCGGGGCCGGTGCCGGGGCGCAGCGGTAGGAGCACCCGGAAGGCGTCGTCGACGTCGGCGGCACCGGGGTCGGCGCTGCCGAGCGCGGCGGCCAGTTCCGCCGGGGTGGGATGGGTGAAGATCGCGGCGATCGGCACCCGGCGGCCGAGGCGTTCCCCGAGCGCCGGCAGCAGCCGGGTGGCGAGCAGCGAGGTGCCGCCGAGGTCGAAGAAGTCGTCGTCGGTGCCGACGCGGTCGAGGCCGAGATGTTCGGCGAACGCGGCGGTGACGAGTTCTTCGAGCTCGGTGACCGGGGCGCGGTAGCTGCCGGCGGGGGCGGCGAAGTCCGGGGCCGGCAGTGCGTCGCGGTCGAGTTTGCCGGCCGGGGTGAGCGGCACGGTGTCGACAACGGTGATCACCGCCGGCACCATGTGCGGCGGAAGATGCTGCGCGACGAACGTTTTCACGTCCGCGGCGGTGGCGGCCGCGGCGGGGGCGAGACGGATGTAGGACACCGGCACCTGCTGCCCGGACGGGGCGGTGTGCCCGAGGGTGTGCGCGAAGACCACCTGGGGGTGGGCGGTGAGGGCGGCGTCGATCTCGCCGAGTTCGACCCGGAAGCCGCGGATCTTGATCTGGAAGTCGGTGCGGCCGACAAAGTCGAGCCGGTGGTCGGCGGTCCAGCGCACCAGATCGCCCGTGCGGTACATCCGCTCCCCCGCCCCGGTGGGGTCGGGCACGAACCGCGCGGCGGTCAGCGCGGGGCGGGCGTGATAGCCGCGGGCCAGACCCGGCCCGGCGACGTACAGTTCCCCGGCCACCCCGACCGGCACGGGCCGCAGCCGCGCATCGAGCACCAGGGCGGTGAAGCCGCGGCTGGGGGTGCCGATGGTGACGGGCTCCCCGACCTGCAGCGGCGCCCCCAGGGAGGTCATGATGGTCGCCTCGGTGGGGCCGTAGGCGTCGAAGACCCGGTGGGTGCCGGCCCACCGGGCCACCAGCTCGGGTGGGAGCGCTTCCCCGGCGACGAGCAGGGTGTGCAGGTCGGGGACGGTGGGCGGATCCAGGGAGGCCAGCGCCGTCGGGGTGATGAACGCGTGGGTGACCCGCTGCGCGCGCAGCACCGCGGCGAGGTCGTCGCCGCCGTAGACCTGCGGCGGCACGATCACCAGGGTCGCGGCGGCGCACAGCGCCATCATCTGCTCGAAGATCGACGCGTCGAAGCTCGGCGACGCCAGGTGCGACACGCGCGCGTCCGGGGTGACCTGCAACCGGTCGCGTTCCTCGCGGGCGAGGGAGGCCAGGCCGCGGTGGGTGACGGCCACACCTTTCGGGCGGCCGGTGGAGCCGGAGGTGTAGATCAGGTAGGCGGGATGGTCCGGGCGCAGCGGGGCCGGCCGGTCGGCGTCGCCGATCGCGGCCGCCGAGCCGGCGGTCGGATCGAGGTCGTCGAGGACGAGCCAGTCCACCTCGTCGGGCAGCGCGGGCCGGTGCGCGGCGACGGTGATGCCGATGCGGGCGGCGCTGTCGTCGAGCATGAACGCGATGCGCTCGGCGGGATAGGTGGGATCGACCGGTACGAACGCCGCGCCGCTGCGGACGGTGGCCCACACGGCGGTGATCGACTCCGGCGAGCGGGGAATCGCCAGGGCGACGACCTGCTCGGGTCCGGCGCCGCGGGCGAGCAGCAGCCGCGCCAGCCGGTTCGCGCGGGCGTCGAGTTCGCGATAGGACAGGGCCTGGGTTCCGTCGGTGACCGCGACGGTCTCGGGGGCGGTGGCCACGGCGGTGTCGAGCAGGTGCGGCCACACCAGCGCCGGTTCGGGGGCCGGTCCACGGGCGGGCACCAGCGCGGCGTGTTCGGTGTCGGTGAGCAGGTCGAGATCGCCGACCGGGCGGTGCGGGGTGTCGGTGATCGCGTGCAGGAGCCGGACGAACCGGTCGGCGAATGCGTGCACGGTGGCGGCGTCGAACAGGTCGGTGGCGTAGACGAAGGCCGCGTCGAGGCCGCCCTCGGGGTTCTGTCCGACGAGCAGTTCGAGGTCGAAGTTGCACACCGTCGGATCGAGGGAGACCCCGCGCACGCTCAGATGCGGCAGTTCCACCGCGGGCAGTTCGGCGGTGTGGAATTCGAGGGAGACCTGGAACAGCGGTGAGTGCGCGGTCGAGCGGGTCGGGGCGAGGGTCTCGACGACCCGGTCGAAGGGCAGGTCGGCGTGGTCGAAGGCGTCGAGGTCGCGGTCGGTGACCGCGTCGAGCAGGTCCGCGAAGCCGGTCTGCGCGGGCACCGGGGTGCGCAGCACGACGGTGTTGACGAACATGCCGACCAGGTCGTCGAGGGCGCGGTGGCCGCGGCCGGCGACCGGGGTGCCGACGGCGATGTCGTCGCTGCCGGACAGCCGGGCGAGCAGCACCGCGAAGGCGGCGTGCACGGTCATGAACACGGTGCTGTGGTGTTCGGCGGCGAGCCGCTGCAGCCGGGTGAGCAGGTCGGCGTCGACGGTGAAGCGGGTGATGTCGCCGCGGAAGGACTGCTGCGGCGGGCGGGGCCGGTCGGTGGGCAGGGTGAGCACCTCGGGTAGCCCGGTGAGGCGCTCGCGCCAGTAGGCGCTCTGGTCGGCGGCGAGGCTGCCGGGGGTGGCGGGGTCGCCGAGCCGGTCGAGTTGCCACAGGGTGTAGTCGGCGTACTGCACCGGCAGCGGGGGGAAGGCCGGGGGTTCGCCGCGGCTGCGGGCGGCGTAGGCGATCATCAGGTCGCGGGCGAGCGGGCCGGTGGAGCCGCCGTCGGCGGCGATGTGGTGCACGACGAGCACGGCGAGGTGGTCGTCGCGGTCGAAGGAGAACACCCTCGCCCGCACCGGGATGTCGACGGTGACGTCGAAGCCGCCGCCGAGGAAGTCGGCGATGGCGGTGTGCACGCTGTCCTCGTCGGCCGGCACCACATCGAGCGGGAGGGGGGCGTCGGCGGCGGCGAGGATGCGTTGGTGCGGTCCGGCCGCGGACGCCGGATAGACGGTGCGCAGGCTCTCGTGCCGGGCGAGCAGATCGTGCAGGGCGGCGCCGAGCGCGGCCGGGGACAGATGCCCGGACAGCCGGATGGCGAGGGGGATGTTGTAGGCGGCGGAGGTCGGGTCGAACTGGTTGATGAACCACAGGCGTTGCTGCGCCGGGGACAGCGGCACGTGCTGCGGGCGGGGTGCGGCGACCGGCCCGAGTTGTGGGCCGGTGTCCGCGCTGTCGCGGTCCCCGGCGGCGGGCCGGTCCGCGAGCCGGGCGGCGAGCGCGGCGACGGTGGGGGCGTCGAACAGGGTGCGCACCGGCACCGGGCGGCCGAGCCGATCGCCGAGGCGGGCCACCGCGCGGGTGGCGAGCAGCGAGTTGCCGCCGAGATCGAAGAAGTTGTCGTCGACGCCGAGTCGGTCGATGCCGAGCACCTCGCCGAGTTCGGCGGCGAGCAGGGCTTCGAGGGGGTCGGTGGGAGCCGGATGGTCCCGGTCGCCGCCGAGTTCGGGGGCCGGCAGGGCGGCGCGGTCGAGTTTGCCGACCGGGGTCAGCGGGATCTCGTCGAGCACACTCACCACGGTGGGCACCATGTGCGACGGAAGGTGTTCGGCGACATGCTGTTTCAGCTGAGCAGGGTCGATCTCGGTGCCGGGGGCGGGATGGAGGTGGGCGACGAGGACGGTCTCCCCGCTCGGGGCGGGATGCGCGACCGTCACCGCGAACCCGACGCTCGGGTGCGCGGCGAGCACCGCGTCGATCTCGCCGAGTTCGACGCGGAACCCGCGGATCTTGATCTGGAAGTCGGTGCGGCCGATGTACTCGATCCGCAGATCCCCGGCTTCGAGGTCACCGACCCAGCGCACCAGATCCCCGGTGCGGTACATCCGTTCCCCGGCGTGGCCGTAGGGGTCGGCGACGAACCGGGCGGCGGTGAGCCCGGGCCGGGCGTGATAGCCGCGGGCGAGGCCCCAGCCGGCGAGATACAGTTCCCCGGGCACCCCGAACGGCACCGGCCGCAGCGCCGGGTCCAGCACGACGGCGTGCACCCCGCGCAGCGGACCGCCCAGGGTCAGCGGGTCGTCGACGGTGAGCGGGTCGCTGATCGCGGCCATGATCGTGGCCTCGGTGGGGCCGTAGGCGTCGACGAGGCGCCGTCCGGGTGCCCACACGGTCTGCAGGTCCGCCGGCCAGGCCTCGCCGCCGACGGCGAGGTCGGTGAAGGCGGTCAGATCGGCCGGGTCGAGGGAGGCCAGCGCGGCGGGGGTGATGAACCCGTGGGTGACCTGCTGGTCACGGAGCACCCGGCCGAGTTCGGCGCCGCCGACGACGTGCGGGGGCACCACGACGAGGGTGGCGCCGGTACCGAAGGCGAGCAGATATTCGAAGATCGAGGCGTCGAAGCTCGGCGACGAGACGTGCATGACCTTCGCGCCCGGGCCGCCGCCGAACCGGGCGCGCTGGTCGCGGGCGAAATTGTCGAGGCTGCGGTGGGTGGTGAGCACCCCTTTCGGCCGGCCGGTGGAACCGGAGGTGTAGATCAGGTAGGCGGGGTGGTCGAGCCGCACCGCGGCGGGGTGATCGAGCCGCACCGCGGCCGGGTGGTCGGCGGCGCCGTCCGGGACGGTCGGGTCGAGGTCGTCGAGCAGCAGCCACGGCACCGTGTCGGGCAGCTGCGGGCGGTGCGCGCCGGTGGTCACCCCGAAGGCGGCACCACAGTCGTCGAGCATGAACGCCACCCGCTCGGCCGGATAGTGCGGATCCACCGGCACGAACGCCGCCCCGCTCTTGGTGATCGCCCACATCGCGGTCACCGACTCGATCGAGCGGGCGATGCCGAGCGCGACGAACGTTTCCGGGCCGGCGCCGTGGGCGCGCAGCACCCGCGCCAGCCGGGTGGACCGCTCGTCGAGGTCCCGGTAGGTGACGGTGCGCGATCCCTCACGCAGCGCCGGCTCGTCCGGGTACGCGGCGGCGGTCGCGGTGAGCAGGTGCGGCAGGGTCAGCTCACTGCCGCCGGCGGGTCCGTGCACCGGACGCAGCGCCGCCCGTTCGGCGGCGGTGAGCGTCGGCAGCGCGGTGACCGGGGTGGCCGGGTCGCCGGTCACGGCGTCGAGCACGGCGGTGATGCGCCCGGCGATGCCGGTGACGTCGTCGTGGCCGAAGACCTCCGGCAGGTACTTCAGCCGCAGGTGCACCGCGTCGTCGGTGTGCACGACCACCGACAGCGGATAGTGCGCGGCGTCGCGGCCGGTGATGTCGGCGACGCGCATCCCGCCGAGGTCGGTGTCGCTGTCGAGCCCGGCGCGTTCGACCGGATACGACTCGAAGACGGTCAGGGTGTCGAAGCGGACGGCGGCGCCGAGTTCCCGGTCGAGGGTGCCCAGGTCGAGATGGTGGTGGTCGAGCAGGGCGACCTGTTCGGCCTGGACGCGGTCGACGAGCGTGCCGACGGTGTCGCCGGGCCGGACGGTGATGCGCACCGGGACGGTGTTGATGAACAACCCGACCATCGCCTCGATCCCGGGGATCTGCGGGGGCCGGCCGGACACGGTCGCCCCGAACACCACGTCGGTGCGGCCGGTGAGCGCGCCGAGCACCACCCCCCAGGCGGTCTGCACCAGGGTGTTGACGGTGATGCCGCGGTCGGCGGCGGTGTCGTGCAGACGCACCGACAGAGCGGCGCCCAGCTCGACGTCGAGGTCCTCGGAGATGCCGGTGGTGGTGCCGGGCCGATGCTGCGGGGCGAGCAGGGTCGGTTCGTCGACACCGGCCAGGGCGTGCCGGTAGGCGTCGAGGGAGGCGTTGCGGTCGCGGTCGGCGAGCCAGGCCAGATAGCTGCCGTAGTGCGGTGCCGCCGGCAGCGCCCGCAGCTCGCCGTCGGTGGCGTAGAGCACGAGCAGCTCGCGGATCAGCACCGGGGTGGACCAGCCGTCGAGCAGCAGGTGATGATTCGTCAGCGCGAGCAGGTGCCGGCCCGGGCCGGTGTGCACCACCGTCGCGCGCAGCAGCGGCGCGGTCTCGGTGTCGAAGCGGGTGCGCCGGTCCAGGGCGAGCAGTTGCGCGGCCGCATCGTCCGGGTCGGGGTCGTCGCCGGTGTCGGCGACGGTGAACGGCACCTCCACATGGGTGGGGATCACCTGCACATGCCCGTCCCCGGTGGCGGGGAACGCTGCCCGCAGCGCCGGATGCCGGTCGAGCAGCAGCTGCAGCGCCCGCCGCATCCGGCCGGGGTCGACCTCGCCGCGCAGATCGAGCACCAGCTGCACGATGTACGCGTCGGGCCGGTCGCCGGCGAGCAGGGCGTGGAAGAGCAGGCCGGATTGCAGCGGCGCCGTCGGCCACACCGTGTCGAGCTGCCCGTAGCGCTGTTCGAGGCGTTCGATGAGGTCCTGGTCGAGGTGCACCAGCGGCAGGTCCGAGGGGGTCAGGCCACCGGCGTGCGGGCTGCGGGTGTGCCGGGTCAGGGCGGTCGCAGCAGTGCCGAAGTGGCCGGCCAGGGCGGTGATGTCGGCGTCGGTGAGCAGCCCGGCCGGATACGACCAGTGCACCCGCAGCACCGGCCCGGTGGGGGTGTCGGCGGTGACGGCGTTGATGTCGATCACCGCCGCGGCGGGCATGTCCGGGCTCTGCGCGCCGCCGCGGGGGAAGCTGTCGATGGGCAGCCAGGGGGTGTCGGTGTCGGTGATCCCGGCGGTGGGTCGGCCGAGATAGTTGAAGCTCAGCTGCGGGCCGGGCCGGTCGGCGAGATGGGTGGCGGTGTCGTGGTTGAGATAGCGCAGCAGCCCGTAGCCGGTGCCGTGGTCGGGGACGGCGGCGAGGTGTTCCTTGACGGTCTTGACGGCGCGGCCGGCGGCCGGGCCGGCGGTGAGCGCGTCGTCGAGGTCGATGCCGGTCAGGTCGAGCCGCAGCGGATGGATGGTGGTGAACCAGCCGACGGTGGCGGCGAGGTCGGCGCCGGCGGCGGCGGTGCTGTCGCGGCCGTGCCCCTCGAGGTTGAGCAGCAGGGAGCCGGGGTCCTGGCCGCGGTCGCGGCGCCAGGCCGCGACCGCCAGGGCGAGCGCGGTGAGCAGCCCGTGGTCGGGGTTGCCGTGGAAGGCGGCCGGTACCGCGGTCAGCAGCGCCTCGGTGACGGCGGTCGGCAGTTCGGTGGCGAGGGTGGTGACGGTGGCGTTGGTGTCGCGGGCCGGGTCGAAGGGGCGCCGGCCCAGCGGCGGGTCGGTGCCGTCGAGCACCGCGCGCCAGTAGTCGAGTTCGCGGAGCCGCTCGGGGTCGTGCGCGGCGTCGTGCAGCGCGTGCGCCCAGCGGCGCACGCTGGTGCCGGCCGGTGGGGGCAGTAGCGGCGCGGCCGGGGCGGGAGCGGCCAGCGCGGCGGCCCACGCGGCGGCCAGGTCGGGCACGAGGATGCGCCAGGACACGCCGTCCACGGCGAGATGGTGGATCACCACCAGCAGCCGGCCGGCGCCGCTGGTCGCGTCGAACCACACCAGTTGCACCACGGTGCCGGTGCCCGGATCGAGACGATCGGCGGCGGCGTCGAGTTCGGCGGCGGCCAGGGCGAAGAAGTCGTCGCTGTCGGCGGCGCTGGTCACCGGCACCCGGTGCACGACGGTGCCGACGTCGACGCTGCCGGGGGCCGGGACGTGCAGCAGATACCCGCCGGGGGTGTCCGGGGCCGGCACCAGCCGCACCCGCAGCATGTCGTGCCGGTCGAGGACCGCGGCGACGATCGCGTGCAGGGTCGCCGCGTCCAGGCCGGTGGGCAGACGCAGCAGCAGCGCCTGCGAGTAGCGGCCGATGCTGCCGCCGCGGTCGAGCATCCAGTGCGCGATCGGCGGCAGCGGCATGTCCCCGACTCCCCCGCCGGGCAGTTCCGTGAGCACCTCGGCGGGGGCGTGGGTACCGACGACCGCGGCCAGCGCGGCCGGGGTCTTGTGTTCGAAGACATCCCGCGGCGTCAGGTCCACACCGGCCGCCTTGGCGCGGGAAACCAGTTGGATGGACATGATCGAGTCGCCGCCGAGCGCGAAGAACGAATCGTCCACCCCCACCGTCGGCACACCCAGGACCTGGGCGAACAGGTCGACCAGGATGGTTTCGGGGCCGCGCGCCGGGGCGCGGGAGGCGGTGGTGCGGGCCGCGAAGTCCGGGGCGGGCAGCCCACGCCGGTCGAGTTTGCCGGTCGCGGTGACCGGCAACGCGTCGAGCACCACCAGCGTGGCGGGGAGCATGTAGGCGGCGAGGTCCCCGGACGCGCGGTCGAGGACGGCGTCGACATCGAGGTCGTGGCCGTCCTCGGGGACGACGTAGCCGACCAGCCGGTCGGAGCCGGTGGTGTCGTCGCGGTGCACCACGACCACTGCGCGCGCGACCCCCGGGGCGCGCAGCAGCGCCGCTTCGATCTCGCCGAGTTCGATGCGGTAGCCGCGCATCTGCACCTGGAAGTCGGCGCGGCCGAGATATTCGATGTCCCCGTCGCGGGTGCGGCGGGCCAGATCCCCGGTGCGGTAGAGCCGGTCGCCGGGCCGGCCGTGCGGGTCGGCGACGAACCGGGCGGCGGTCAGGTCGGGGCGGCGGTGATAGCCGCGCGACAGTTGTGCCCCGGCGACGTAGAGTTCGCCGATCACCCCGGTGGGCACCGGATGCAGCCGGGTGTCGAGGATGTGCAGCCGCAACGCCGGCAGCGGCGCCCCGATCAGGCTCGCCGACGCGTGGGCGGCCGGCTCCCGGGTCAGGGGGCGGGCGGTGACGTGCACGGTGGTCTCGGTGATGCCGTACATGTTCACCAGCGTCGGGGCGGTGTCGTCGTGGCGGCGGTACCAGCGGTCGAGCTGGGCGAAGTCGAGCGCTTCCCCACCGAAGATCACCCAGCGCAGGGCGGGCAGCTCGGTCCCGGCGGCCCGGTCGGCGTCGATGAGCTGGTAGAAGGCCGTGGGGGTCTGGTTGAGGACGGTGACCTGTTCGCGGCGCAGCAGGGCGAGGAAGTCGCCGGGGTTGCGGGCGGTGTGGTAGTCGACGACGACGAGCCGGCCGCCGTGGGCGAGCGCCCCCCACATCTCCCACACCGAGAAGTCGAAGGCGTAGGAGTGGAACAGTGTCCACACGTCGTGGGCGTCGAAGCCGAACATCTCGCGGGTGTCGGCGAGCAGCGTCACGACGGTGCGGTGCGGCACCACCACCCCCTTGGGGCGGCCGGTGGACCCGGAGGTGTAGATGACGTAGGCGGTCGCCTCCGCCGACACCGGTGGCAGACCCGCCGGATCGGCGGGCAGTTCGGCGAGGCGGGTCTGCACGGCCGGGGCCTGCAGATCCACGATCGGCGGGGTGTGGGCGGGCAACGCGGCGGCGTGCTCGGCGGTGGTGAGCAGGCACACCGGGGCGGCGTCGTCGAACATGTAGGCCAGCCGGTCCGGGGGGAAGGCGACGTCGATGGGCAGATAACCGGCGCCGCTGTGCAGGACCGCGAGCAGCGCGACGATCAGGTCGGTGCTGCGGGGCAGGGCGACCGCGACGAGCCGGTCCGGGCCGGCGCCGTGCTCGACGAGCAGCCGGGCGAGCCGGTGCACCCGGTCGGTGAGTTCGGTGTAGCTCAGGGTGCCGTCGGTGGCCGTGACGGCCACCGCGGCCGGGTCGAGTGCGGCGCCGCGGGTGTAGAGGTCGAGCAGGGTGGCGGTGGCCGGCCGCGCCGGGGCCGGTGCGGTGGGGCGTTCGGCGGCGGTGAGCAGGTCGACGTCGCCGATGGGCCGGTGCGGGTCGGTGGTGACGGCGTCGAGCAGCCGCAGCAGGCGCTCGGTGAACCCCGCGACGGTGGCCTCGTCGAACAGGTCGGTGGCGTAGGTGAACGCCGCGTCCATGCCGCCGGGCCCGGCGCCGTCCGATGCCGGGGTGTCGAGCAGGGTCAGTTGCAGATCGAACTTGGCGACCGGCAGGTCCGCGTCGAGGGCCTGAACCTCGAGGTCGGGCAGCACCAGCCGGGCCGGGTCGGTGTTGCCGTATTCGAGCACCACCTGGAACAACGGGGACCGGTCGATCTCGCGGGCCGGGGCGAGGACGTCGACGAGGGTTTCGAAGGGCAGTTCGGTGTGGCCGAAGGCGGCGAGGTCGATCTCGCGGGTGCGGCGCAGATGGTCGGTGAACGACAGTCCTCCGTCGACGGGGGTGCGCAGCACCACGGTGTTGACGAACATGCCGACCAGATCGTCGAGGGCGCGGTGGCCGCGGCCGGCCACCGGGGAGCCGATGACGATGTCACCGGTGCCGGTCAGGCGGGCCAGCAGCGCCGCGAACACCGCGTGCACGGCCATGAACACGGTGGTGTCGTGGTCGGTGGCGAGCGCGGTGAGCCGCCGGTACACCGCGGCGGGCACGGTGAACCGGTGCAGGCCGCCGCGGAAGCTGCGCTGGGTGGGGCGGGGCCGGTCGGTGGGCAGCGGCAGCAGATCCGGGGCGTCGGCGAGGGTGTCGCGCCAGAAACGCAACTGGCCGGCGGCCAGGGAGTGCGGGTCGTCCGGGTCGCCGAGCAGGCGGCGTTGCCACAGGGCGTAGTCGGCGTACTGCACCGGCAGCGGCACCCACGCCGGTGCCTGCCCGCCGCTGCGGGCGGTGTAGGCGAGCATCAGGTCGCGGGCCAGGGGCGCCATGGAGGCGCCGTCCGCGGCGATGTGATGCACCACCACCGCCAGCAGGTGGGTGTGGTCGTCGAGGCGCCACAACCGGATCCGCAGCGGCACCGCGGCGGCGACATCGAAGCCGGCGCCGACGAAGTCGCCGAGCGCGGCGGGCAGGTCCGCGTCGGTGAGCGGCTGCGCGTCGAGGAGGGGGACGACCGTGTCGGTGGCGACGACCACCTGCCGCGGGCCGTGCTCGTCGCCGGGATACCAGGTGCGCAGGCTCTCGTGCCGGTCGAGCACGTCGCGGACCGCGGCGGTCAGCGCGGCGTTGTCGAGCCGGCCGGTCAGCCGGATGGCCAGGGGAATGTTGTAGGCGGCGGAGGTGGTGTCGAACTGGTTGACGAACCACATGCGTTGCTGCGCCGGGGACAGGGGTAGCCGCTCGGGGCGGTCGGTGGCCACCAGCGGCACCTGATCGTGGCCGCCGTGGTCGTCGAGGATCCGGGTGGCCAGCGCCCGCACGGTGGGGGCCTCGAACAGGGCGCGGACCCCGGCGTCGGTGCCGAGGGCGGTGTTCAGGCGGGCGACGACGCGGGTGGCGATCAGCGAGTTGCCGCCGAGTTCGAAGAAGTTGTCGTCGACGGAGACCTGTGGGTGGCCGAGGGTGTCGGCGACGACGCCGGCGATGGTGGCTTCGAGATCGGTGCTCGGGGCCCGGTAGTCGCCGGCGGGGCGGGTCAGGTCGGGCACCGGCAGGGCGCGGCGGTCGAGTTTGCCGACCGGGGTCAGCGGCAGTTCGTCGAGCACCACCACGGTGGCGGGCACCATGTGGGCGGGCAGGCGGGCGGCGGCCCAGGCGCGCAACGCCCGCGGATCGGCGGTGCCGGACCCCCCGGTGCTGTCGGGCAGCACGTAGGACACCAGGACGGTGTCGCCGCTCGGGGCGGTGTGCCCGATGGTGTGCGCGAAGGCGACCGTGTCGTGTGCGGTGAGGGCGGCGTCGATCTCACCGAGTTCGATGCGGAAGCCTCGTACCTTGACCTGGAAGTCGGAGCGGCCGAGATACTCGATGGTGCCGTCGTGCCGCCAGCGCACCACGTCCCCGGTGCGGTACATGCGTTCGCCGGCGTGGCCGTAGGGGTCGGCGACGAACCGGGCGGCGGTCAGGTCGGGGCGGCGGTGATAGCCGCGGGCCACCCCGGCCCCGGCGATGTACAGCTCCCCGGCCACCCCGACCGGCACCGGCCGCAGCCGGTCGTCGAGGACCACCTGGTGGAAGCCGATGGCGGGGGCGCCGACGGTGACGGTGTAGCCGGCGTGCAGGGGTGCGCTGACGCTGGTTTCGATGGTGGCCTCGGAGGGGCCGTACCCGTTGAACATGCGCCGGCCCGGGGCCCAGCGGGCCACCAGTTCCGGGGGGCAGGCCTCCCCGGCGACGACGAGCACCTCGAGGTCGTCGAGGCCGGTCGGGTCGAGGGACGCCAGGGCGGTGGGGGTGATGAAGGCGTGGGTGACCTTCTCGGTGCGCAGCAGCCGGGCGAGTTCGTCGCCGCCGTAGACGTCCGGCGGCACGATCACCAGGGTGGCGCCGGCGCAGAACGCCTTGGTGAACTCGAAGATCGACGCGTCGAAGCTCGGCGACGCCAGGTGCGAGACACGGGCGTGGTGGGTGATGGTGAAGTGGCTGCGCACCTCGGCGTTGAGATTGGTCATGCCGCGGTGGGTGACGACCACCCCTTTGGGGCGGCCGGTGGAGCCGGAGGTGTAGATCAGATAGGCCGGATGGTCGAAGTGCAGGGCGGTGGTGCGGTCGGCGTCGGTGATCGGGGCGGCGTCGGTGGCGGTGATCCGCTCGGCGATCTCGGGGTCGTCGAGCACCAGCCACGGCAGCTGCGCGGGCAGTGCGGGTCGGTGCGCGGCGGTGGTGATCCCGACGGCGGCGGCGCTGTCGGTGAGCATGTAGCTCACCCGTTCGGGTGGATAGGCCGGGTCGACGGGCACGAACGCCGCCCCGGTCTTGGTCACCGCCCACACCACCGCCACCGATTCGGGTGAGCGGGTCAGGGCCAGGGCGACAACGGTTTCCGGTCCGATCCGGGCGTCGATGAGCAGCCGCGCCAGCCGGGTGGACCAGCTGTCGAGTTCGGCGTAGGTGATCTGCCGGTCGGCGAAGCTCAACGCGACCGCGTCGGGCAGGATCGCCGCGACGGAGGTCAGCAGTTCCGGCCACAGCTGCGGCGAGACCGGCGGCAGGCCGCGCGCCGGGGTCAGATCGGCCAGTTCCCGCTCGGTGACGATGTCGATGCCGCCGACCGGGGCGTGCGGGGCCGCGGTGACGGCGTCGACGATGCGGACGAAACGGTCGGCGAAGGAGGTGATGGTGGCGGCGTCGAACAGGTCAGTGGCATAGGTGAAGGCGGCGCGGATGCCGGCGGGGCCATCGGCGTCGGTGATTTCGGCGATGGACAGTTGCAGGTCGAACAGCGCCAGCGCCGGGTCCAGGTCGAGGGCGGTGACGGTCAGATCGGGCAGCGCGATCTCGGGCCGTTCGGTGTCCTGGAATTCGAGCAGGACCTGGAACAGCGGGGTGTAGGCGGTCGAGCGCGGCGGGTCGAGGACCTCGACGAGCCGTTCGAAGGGCACATCGGTGTGCCCGAAGGCGGTCAGGTCGTCGCTGCGGAGCCGGGCGAGCAGCGCGGTGAACGGCTCGTCGTCGTCGATGCGGGCGCGCAGCACCACGGTGTTGACGAACATGCCCACCAGGTCGTCGAGGACCCGGTGGCCGCGGCCGGCGACGGGGGTGCCGACGACGATGTCGTCGCTGCCGGACAGCCGGGCGAGCAGCACCGTCAGCGCGGCGTGCACCAGCATGAACACCGACGCGTCGTGGGTGCGGGCGAGGTCGAGCAGCCGCCGGTGCGCGGCGGCGTCGAGGGTGAACGGGATGCGGGCGCCGCGCCGCGACGGCTGCACCGGGCGCGGCCGGTCGAGGGGCAGTTCGAGCAGGTCGGGGGCGCCGTCGAGGGTCTGCCGCCAGAACCGCAGCTGGGCGGCGGCCAGCGAGTCGGGATCGGTGTCGTCGCCGAGCACCCGATGCTGCCAGAGGGTGTAGTCGACATACTGCACCGGCAGCGGCGCCCACTGCGGGGGCCGGCCGCCGTGGTGGGCGCTGTAGGCGGCGATCACGTCGCGGGCCAGCGGACCCATGGAGAAGCCGTCGGCGGCGATGTGGTGCACGACCACCGCGAGCACGTGCTCGCGGTCGGACAGGGTGAGCACCCGGATCCGGAGGGGGATCTCGGTGGCCACATCGAAACCGGTGCCCAGGATCGGGGCCAGGGCGGTGTCGAGGTCGGTGCCGTCGTCGACGGTGAGCACCGCCAGGTCGGGGACGGCGGCCGCGGCGGGCAGCACGACCTGCACGGGACCGTCGTCGGTGAGCGGATAGCGGGTGCGCAGCGATTCGTGCCGGCCGAGCACGTCGCCGATCGCGTGCTGCAACGCGACCTGGTCGAGATCGCCGGACAGCCGCAACGCGACGGCGATGTTGTAGGCCGGGGAGGTGGTGTCGAACTGGTTGATGAACCACATGCGCTGCTGCGCCGGGGACAGCGGGATCGGGTCCGGGCGTGGTCCGGCCACGGGGGCGCCGCGGTCGGCGCCGACCCGGCCCGGCCGGTCGAGATGGGCAGCGAGATCGGCGACGACCGGATGGTCGAAGACGTCCCGGATACCGACCTCGCCGCCGGTGGCGGCGGCGAGCCGCGCGGCCACCCGCATCGCGAGCAACGAGGTGCCCCCGAGATCGAGGAAGTGGTCGTCGGCGCCGACGCGGTCGACGGCGAGCAGGTCGGCGAAGACGGTGGCGACGAGTTGTTCGGTGGGGGTGCGCGGGTTCCGGTAGCCGGTGGGCGCCGGGGCCGGTGGGGCCGGCAGCGCGGCCCGGTCGAGTTTGCCGTTCGGGCCGATGGGCAGCGCGTCGAGCACCACCAGGGCGGCGGGCACCATGTAGTCGGGCAGCTGGGTGGCGAGCTCGGCGACGACCACGGCGGTGTCGATGCTCGCGCCCGGGCGGGGCACGAGATAGCCGGTGAGCCGGTCGTCGGCGCCGTGCTGGACGAGCACCACCGCCTGCCCGATCTCGTCGCGGCTGCGCAGCAGATGTTCGATCTCGCCGAGCTCGATGCGCAGCCCGCGGATCTTGACCTGGAAGTCGGTGCGCCCCATGTACATCAGGGCGCCGTCGGCGCGGCGGGCGGCCAGATCCCCGGTGCGGTACATCCGCTCCCCCGGCGCCCCGAACGGATCGGCGACGAACCGGTCGGCGGTCAGGCCCGGCCGGTGGAGATAGCCGCGGGCGAGCTGGACGCCGGCCAGATACAGTTCGCCGGCCGCACCGGCGGGTACCGGATGCAGCCGCGCGTCGAGCACATAGGTGCGGGTGTGCCACACCGGATACCCGATGGGTACCGCCCCGGCGTCGGCGTCGCCGGTGGTCCAGGCGGTCACGTCGACCGCGGCCTCGGTGGGCCCGTACAGATTGTGCAGGGCGGTGCGCGGCAGCGCGGCGCGCAGCGCCGCGGCGGTCTCGGCGGGCAGGGCTTCCCCGGAGGCGAACACGTGGCGCAGCGACCGGCCGCGGTGCGGGTGTTCACTCAGCGCGTCGACGAACACCGCGAGCATCGACGGCACGAAGTGCGCGACGGTGATCTGCTGCTCGTCGAACAGGCGCAGCAGATAGCCGGGATCGCGGTGCCCGCCGGGGGCGGCGACGACCAGCTGTGCGCCGACCTGCAGCGGCCAGAAGAACTCCCAGACCGACACGTCGAAGGTGGCGGGGGTCTTCTGCACCACCCGGTCGGTGTTCGACAGCGGATAGGTGTGCTGCATCCACCGCAGCCGGTTGACGATCGCCGCGTGCGGCACCGCCACCCCCTTGGGGCGGCCGGTGGACCCGGAGGTGAAGATCACGTAGGCGAGATGCGCCCCGGTCGGGTCGGGGCGGTCGGCGGCGGTGATCGGCGCCGGGGATTCGTCGGTGAGGTCGAGTTCGTCGAGCAGCAGTGTCGGGGCCGCGGTGGTGGGCAGTGCGGCGGCCGCGTCGGTGGTGGTGAGCACCGCGACCGGGCTGGCGGTGTCGAGGACGTACCGCAACCGTTCGGGGGGATGCTCGGGGTCGAGCGGCAGATAGGCCGCGCCGGTCTTGACGATGGCGTACATGCCGACGAGCAGTTCCACCGAGCGCGGCGCGGCCAGGGCGACGACCCGATCGGGGCCGGCACCGGCGCGCAGCAGGCGCCGCGCGAGCCGGTTGGTGACCGCGTCGAAGTCGGCGTAGTCGAGGGTGTGGCCGGCGAAGCCGACCGCCGGGGCGTGCGGGGTCGCGGCGACCTGCGCGGCGAACAGCGCACCCAGGGTGGTGGCGGGGCCGGGTTCGGTGGTGGTGGCGGTCGCGGTGTCGAGGACGGTGCGGCGTTCGGCGGCGGTGAGCAGGTCGATGTCGCCGACCGGTGTCGCGGGTTCGGCGGTGACGGTGGTGAGCAGCCGCACGAGCCGCTCGGCGAAGGCGGCGGCGGTGGGGTGTTCGAACAGGTCGGTGGCGTAGGAGAGGGTGCCGTGCAGCGCCGCGGTGCGGCCGGTCTCGTCGGCGACCGCGGTGACCTGCAGGTGCAGATCGAATTTGGTGGTGTGCGTGTCGATTTCGTCGATATCGACGTCGAGTCCGGGCAGTGCGAGGTGGGCGCCGGTGGTGTCGGCGAAGGCGAGCATCACCTGGAACAGCGGCGAGTAGGCCGCCGACCGGCCGGGGAGCACCGCGTCGACGAGCCGGTCGTAGGGCAGGTCGGCGTGCGCGAAGGCCGCCAGGTCGGTGTCGCGCACCGCGGTGAGGAACTCGGCGAAGGTCGCGTCGGCGGGCACCGCGGTGCGCAGGGCGACGGTGTTGACGAACATGCCGACCAGGTCGTCGAGGTGGCGGTGGCCGCGCCCGGCGACGGGGGTGCCGACGACGATGTCGTCGCTGCCGGACAGCCGGGCGAGCAGCACCGCGAGCGCGGCGTGCACGACCATGAACTCGGTGGCGGTGTGCGCGTGGGCGAGCTCCCGGATCCGCCGGTACAGGGTGGCGTCGAGGTCGAAGTCCAGGGAGGCGCCGCGGAAGGATTGCTGCGCCGGGCGGGGCCGGTCGGTGGGCAGGGTCGGCAGCTCGGGAGTTCCGGCGAGGGCCTTGCGCCAGTAGTCGAGTTGCCGTGCGGCGCGGGAGGTCGGGTCGTCGAGGTCGCCGAGCAGCGCCGCGAACCACAGGGTGTAATCGGCGTACTGCAGCGGCAGCGGCGCCCAGTCGGGGACGCTGCCGGCGGCGCGGGCGGCGTAGGCGGTGACCAGATCCCGGGCCAGCGGCGCCAGCGACGCCCCGTCGGCGGCGATGTGGTGCACCACCACGACCAGCACGTGCTCGTCGTCGGCGACGCGGAACAGGCGCATGCGCAGCGGGGGGTCGACGGTGACGTCGAAGCCGGTCGCGGCGACCGCGGCGATGTCGGCCCGAAGATCGGTGGGGCCGGTCGCGGTCAGGTCCGGGGTCAGCGCCGCGACGGGCAGGATCTGCTGGACGGGGCCGGCGGCGGTGGCCGGGTAGACGGTGCGCAGCGCCTCGTGCCGGCCGAGCACATCGGTCATCGCTGCGGCCAGCGCCGCGGTGTCGAGCCGGCCGTGCAACCGCAACGCGACCGGCAGGTTGTAGGAGGCGGAGGTCGGGTCGAGCTGGTCGACGAACCACAGGCGTTGCTGGGCGGCGGAGACGGGCACGGGCTCCGGGCGCGGGTGCACCGGCGCCGGAGCGGGCCGGTCGGTGTCGTTCCCGGCGGGCAGGTTCGCCGCCAGGGTCCGTACGGTGGCGGTCTCGAACAGCGCTCGCACGCCCAGATCGGTGCCGAAGGTGTCGTTGATGTGGGACACCACGCGGGTGGCGACCAGCGAGTTGCCGCCGAGGTCGAAGAAGCTGTCGTCCACGCCGACCTCGGCGACCCCGAGATGATCGGCGAAGATCGCCGCGAGGGCGGCCTCGGTCGCCGACGCGGTGCCCCCGGCGGTGCCGGCGAAGACCGGTTCGGGTAGCGCCGCCCGGTCGAGTTTGCCGACGGCGGTCAGCGGGATCTCGTCGAGGACGACGACCGCGGCGGGCACCATGTGGGCGGGCAGCCGCTGCCCGAGCGCGGCGAGTACCGCCTCGGGGTCGAGCTCGTGGCCGGTCTCGGGCAGCAGATAGGACACCAGCATCGGCTCGCCGGAGGGGGCGGTGCGGCCCAGGGTGACGGCGAAGGCGATGCCGTCCTGCTCGCTCAGCGCCGCGTCGATCTCGCCGAGTTCGATGCGGAAGCCGCGGATCTTGACCTGGAAGTCCGAGCGGCCCAGATATTCCACCGTCGGGGGCCGGCCCGCACCGCCGGTGGGATCGGTGCGGGGACTCCAGCGGGTGACGTCGCCGGTGCGGTACATGCGGGTGCCGGGCGCGCCGTAGGGGTCGGCGACGAACCGGGTGGCGGTCAGGCCGGGCCGGGCGAAATAGCCGCGGGTGACCCCGGGCCCGGCGATGTACAGTTCGCCGGTCACCCCACCCGGCACCGGATGCAGCCGATTGTCGAGGATCAGTTCGTCGATGCCGCACACCGGGCGGCCGATGGTGATCGCTTCACCCGCGACGAGTGCGTCGGTGATGTTGCACACGATGGTGGTTTCGGTGGGGCCGTAGGCGTTGTACATGCGCCGGCCCGGCGCCCACCGCGCCACCAGTTCCGGGGGGCAGGCCTCCCCCGCCACCGTCACCACCTCGCAGCCGAGACCGGTCGGGTCGGCCGAGGCCAGCGCGGCCGGGGTGGAGAACAGGTGGGTGACCTGCTCGTCGCGCAGCACCGCGGTCAGTTCGGTGCCGCCGTAGATATGGGCGGGCACCACCACCAGGGTCGCGCCGATCCCGAAGGCGGTCATGTACTCGAAGATCGACGCGTCGAAACTCGGGGAGGAGAAATGCGACACCCGCGCGGTCCGCGATGGGGTGAGCCGGGTGTGCAGGGTCGACGACAGGTTCGCCAGGCCACGGTGCGGCACCACCACCCCCTTGGGGCGGCCGGTGGAGCCGGAGGTGTAGATCAGATAGGCCGGATGGTCGACCTGCAGCGGGGTGCGCCGATCGGCGTCGGTGACCGGGGCCGCGCTCGCCGCCGCGATCCGCTCGTCGAGGGCGGGATCGCCGAGCACCAGCCAGGGCACCGTGTCGGGCAGGGCGTCGCGGTGGGCGGGGGTGGCCACCCCCAGCACGGTGCCCGAATCGGCCAGCATGTATTCGAGGCGTTCGGTCGGATAGTTCGGGTCCACCGGCACGAAAGCGGCCCCGGATTTGGCGACCGCCCAGATGGTGGCGACCGATTCCACGGAGCGGGCGATCCCCACGGCGACGAACCGTTCGGGCCCGGCGCCGGCGTCGACGAGGACGCGGGCGAGCCGATTGGACCAGTCGTCGAGTTGCCGGTAGGTGAGCCGCTGCGGCCCGCACACCACCGCGTCGGTGTCCGGCACGATCGCGGCGACCGCGCCGAGGATCTCCGGCAGGGTCTGCGCCGAGCGCGCCGGTTCGCCGTGCGCCGGCAGCAGCCCGGCCAGCTCCCGCTCGTCGACGAGCGGGAGGTCCCCGACCGGCAGTGTCGGCTCGCGGACCACGGCGGTCAGGGCGCGGCGCAGGCGGGCCGCGAGGTCGGCCGCGGTGGCGGTGTCGGTGTGGATCCGCAGGTCGGCGCCGGTGGTGTCGATGCTCAGGTGTGCGGCGGTGACGGGCTCGGCGCCGGCCGGCTCGTCGAGGTGCACCACCACCGGCAGGGCTTCGACGGCCTCGGCGAGCATCGCCGGGTCGACGTCGAGGTGGTCGGTGAGACGCTCGTGCAGCCGCCGGAGCCGGGCGACCAGCGCGGTGAACGGCTCGGCCGGGGTGATGCTCACCCGCAGCGGCAGCACGCGGCCGCGGTGGCCGACGCCGAGGAGGGTGTCGGTCCGGTCGGTCAGGCGGGCGGTGAGTACGGCGACGGCGGCGTGCAGCACCGCCCGCAGCGTGCCCGGCGGGTCGCCGCGGTCGCCGCGGTCGCCGCGGTCGGCGACGGCGGCGAGCAGCGCGGCCGCCGCCGGCAACGTCGCGTCGAGATCGGCGGCGGGGGCGGCGGGTGGGGGCAGTTCGATCCGGTCGGGGACGTCGGTGAGCAGCTCGCGCCACCAGGCGGTGGCGGCGGCGGCCCGGCGGCGCTGGGCGGCCAGGGCCAGGCTGGCCGGATGCACGGCGGTGAGCGGTCGGTCGGGCGGGCTGTGGGCGAAGTCGCCGAGCAGGTCCACGAACCGGTCGTGATGGGTGCGCAGTTCGTCGTCGTCGTAGCGGTTCGGGTTGCCGCGGAAGTCGAGGAAGGTCCGGGCGGGGTTGCCGCTCTGATAGATGTTGACCAGCAGGTCCTCCACCGGCCCGGAGGTCATGATGTGGAACTCGCCGGTGATGTCGCCGAGTTGGATCTCCTGCCGGAACAGCATCACGTTGACCATCGGCCCGGCATAACGGTGCGGGTCGCCGGCCGCGCCGGTCTCGCGGCGGATGTCCTCGAGGCTGAACCGCTGGTGCCGCAACGCCCCGGTGAGTTCGAGTTGCACCCGCCGCGTCAGCGCGGCCCGGGTGTCGGTGGGGTCGACGTGCACACGCAGCGGCGCGGTGTTGACGAGCATGCCGCCGGAGCGGCGGGCCACCGCGGTGGTGCGCGCGAAGACCGGCAGGTTGACGACCACGTCGTCCCGGCCGGTCATGCGGGCCAGATAGCACGCGACCGCGGCGAGCACCGCGGCCGTCGACGACAGGCCCGGTTCGTCGTCCATCGCGGTCAGGGCGTCGACGAGCGCCGGGGGCAGGGTGCGGCTCGACAGCCGGGACACCGCACCGGTGGGGGCGGTGCGCTCGGCGAGGGTGGAACCGTCCTCGAGGCCGGCGACCCGTTCGATCCAGTAGTCGCGGTCGGTGCGGTAACGCTCGGAGGTGCGGTACTCGAGGTCCCAGTCGTAGAGGGCGCGCAGGTCGGCGGCACGGGACGGTTCGGGTTCGCGGCCCTGCACCGCCGCGGTGTACAGGGCGGCGATGCGGTTGACCATCGTCATGGCCGCGAAACCGTCGAGGGCGACGTGGTGGATGCGGCTGTACCAGAGGAACCGGTCGTCGGCGACCTGCAGCAGGGTCATGTTCACCAGCGGGTCGCTGGCCAGATCCACCGCGGTGGCGTAGTCGGCGGTCATCCACGCGTGCGCGTCGGCCATCGGGTCCGGATGGTCGCGGAAGTCGAGCAGCGGGATCGCGTGGACCTGCGCGAGGGTCGGGTCGACATACTGGAAGGGTTCGTCGTCGACGTCGACGATCCGCAGATAGGCGGACCCGAATTCGTTGGCGGCGCGATATCCGCAGCGGCGCAGCAGATCCAGGTCCGGTGCGCCGCGCAGGTCGACATACTGCGCGATGCACACCGGTACCTCGGGTGCGAGTTGTTGGGCGAACCAGATGGCCCGTTGCGCGGACGACAACGGAAAAGCTCCGGTCGGCAACTGCGGACGACGCTGTCGCAGCGACATGACCCCTCCGAAAGCGATGTTGGCCGTGATCGGCACGTCCCCCGACATCGCGTGCAGGGGCCGACCCGACACCGCCGGCTGTGCGGTGAGGCGATCGGACCCCCGTTCGATCGTGCGTGTCCCGTGTGAGCGGGACCTCACCAAGCTAGACCACCTCTGTCGGCGGCAGCAGCGGAATCCGGCCGAGCCCGCTCCCGGGCCCACTGCGGGGGCGCCGTCGGCGCCGCGGCGCCGGCGGCGAAGCGGACACGACCTCGGAAATCAGGCGTTGACCACGGTTTTCGTCGCGGTTCGATAACATTTCCCGACCCCTGGGGATGATTGTCCTGTTCGTGACGGGGGTGATCTGCGGGGCTACCGGCAATGCCGCGACCGCACTCGGCGGAAAACGCCTCCACAATCCGACAGGTCTTTTTATTCTCGAAGCGACCGTCGTGTTCGTGCCCCGTGCCGCGACCCGGACGTGACCGGATCGCGACCGGATCGTCTCGCCCCGCCCGTTCGCCCCGACTCGAAGGAGCCCGAGATGTCGCGTCGCCGATCCGCCCCGCTCGTCACCGCCCTGCTCGCCGCCGCGCTCGCCGCGATGCCCGCCCAGGCGGCCGCCGACCCGGCTCCGCCGGGTGTGCCGCTCGAGCAGTTGCGCGCCGAGGTCGCCGATTCCCCGGAGACCCTCGCCGCGCTCGAACGGCTCGTCGACGACTCCGGCTCGGCGAATCCGTTCGCGCCGCCGCCGAAGAACATCCCGCAGCCGTTCACGGCACCGGCCCCGACCGTCGGGCCCGGCTGCGGCGGTGCCCTGGTGCCGTTCGCGATGACCAATGCCTGGGTGCATCCCGGACCGCACGGGCAGGTGCCGTTCGGCTCGGTCGCGGTGTTCGTCGAACCCACCGTGCCGGCGCCGGTCGCGGCGTCGGACCTGAAGTTCGTGTGGATGAACATGGAGAACTTCCGCGTCGGTGTCGCCACCCTCGGCAACGGCGGCGGACTGCAGTCGGCGGTGATCGACACCGGGCCCGGCGCGGTGCTCGGTGCCCTGTTCGGCTCCGTGCAGTACGCCAACGGGGCGTTCTGCCAGGTCATCTACACCATGGGTGGCTTCTTCGCCTGACCTGCCGGTCGCGGCGGGCGGGGTCAGCGCAGGCGTTCGGCGTCGCGGGCCAGCTCGAGCAACTCCCGGCACAGCGCGGCCAGTTCGTCACCGCCGGCGCCCTCGGCGACGGCGGTGGCCACATCCTCGGCGGCGCACCGCACCCGGAAGGCCCGGTCGGCGAGCGCCTCGACCTCGGCGGCGGTGAGCACCACCGCGTCGTCGGGCAACCCGGCGCGGCGGGTGGTGCTGCGCTGTTCGTAGGCCCGCTGCCGGCACGACTGGCGGCAGTAGCGTCGCCGCCGCCCGGTGCCGAGTTCGGCGACCGGGCGACCACACCACAGGCAGGTGTCGGCTTGCGCGTCACGTCCGGTCACGAGCAGTCACTGTACTGGCGCGCCGGGCGGCGCCGATACCGGCGCGCGGGCGGTGCGGATGCCGCGCGCGCGGCGCCGCGGCGGCTCGGTAGACTGGTCGTTCGGCTCTGCGAGGGGCCGCGGGAACGGAATCGGCTTCGTCGACGTTGAGCACTGTGGACGTCGAGCCCGGTGGGGGTGCCGCACGGCACCGGCGCCCGGGCGGAGCACACAAGGAAGGACACCACCATGGCAGATCGTGTACTGCGAGGCAGCCGACTCGGGGCGGTGAGCTACGAAACCGACCGCGACCACGATCTGGCGCCGCGGCGAATCGCCCGCTACCGCTGCGACAACGGCGAGGAATACGACGTGCCGTTCGCGGACGACGCGGAGATCCCCGGCACCTGGATCTGCAAGAACGGCCTCGAAGGCACCCTGGTGGAAGGCGCCGCACCCGAGCCGAAGAAGGTCAAGCCGCCGCGCACCCACTGGGACATGCTGCTCGAGCGCCGCTCGATCGAGGAGCTCGAGGATCTGCTCAAAGAACGCCTGGACCTGCTCAAGGCCAAGCGGCGCGGCGCCTGATCCCGGCGCACCCTCTGCTGCGACTGTGCCGCCCCGGACGATCCGTCCGGGGCGGCACAGCCCGTTCGGGGCCCGGACATCGGGGCGGCCGCCGCGGCGATGCGAATTCGGTTGCGGGCCTGCCACGAATCGATCAATCGTCGATATCGCGCTCGGAGCGCGTGCAATTATGACCCGAACGCCGACAGATCCCGATCGGCACCGCTGGGTTCTCCGCCACGGCCTTCCCGGCGGGTCGTTGCAAGGGGGTGAGTGCCCGTGACCGACCGCCATCACACCGCAGCGGAGGTGCCACCGGCCCAGGCCGCCGCCGAATTGGCCGATCTGCGGGCCGAACTCGACGACATCGACGGGGCCCTGCTCGACGGCATCCGCGCCCGCCTCGAGGTGTGCGGGCGGGTCGCCGAACTCAAACACCGCCACGGCCTCGACGTCCTGCAGCCCGGGCGCATGGAGGTCGTGCACCGCCGCGCCCAGGACTACGCGCGCCGGCACGGTCTGTCCGGTGAGTTCGTGCGCTCGCTCTACACCCTGCTCATCGACGAGGCCTGCCGGGTCGAGGACCGGATCGTCTCCGGGCCCGGCGCCGTCGACGGTGCGCACTGAGCCGAGGTCGTCGTGTCCGCGCCCCGCCCGATCCGCACCCTGTTGATCGACAACTACGACTCGTTCACCTACAACCTGTACGACCTGATCAGCCGCGTCAACGGGCTGCCGCCCCGGGTGGTGACCAACGACCGCCGCTGGGAGGACCTGCTGGTCGAACCGTTCGACAACATCGTCATCTCCCCCGGCCCGGGCCGCCCCGAGCGGGCGCGGGACTTCGGGATCAGCGCCCGCGCCCTCACCGAGGCCGGGGTGCCGGTGCTCGGGGTGTGCCTGGGCCATCAGGGCCTGTGCCAGTTGTTCGGTAGCGCGGTGGTCGCCGCCCCCGAACCGGTGCACGGCCGCACCAGTGCGATCGTGCACGACGGCACGGGCCTGTTCGCGGGGGTGCCGTCGCCGTTCGAGGCGGTGCGGTACCACTCGCTGATCGCCGACTCGGTGCCCGCCGAGCTCGACGCCACGGCGTGGACCCGCGACGGGTTGCTGATGGCCGTGGCACACCGGCACCTGCCGTTGTGGGGGGTGCAGTTCCATCCCGAATCGGTCGGCACCGCCCACGGCACCGTCCTGCTCACCAACTTCCGGGACGCCACCCCGGCCCGCTCCCCGATCACGATCGGCGGGCCCCCGCCCCCGGCGCCGATGCCGGAGTCGGCACCGCGTTATGTGCTCGCGAGCCGCACCCTCACCCTGCGCCCGGATCCGTCCGCGGTGTACGAGGCGGTCTTCGCCGCCGGCCCGCACGGTTTCTGGCTCGACGGCAGCGCCGCGCTCGAACCGCAGTCCCGGTTCACCGTGCTCGGCAACGGCGCCGGTCCGCGCGCCGAATATCTCACCTATCGGGTGGCGGAGGGTCTCGTGCGCGAGCATCGCCGCGACGGCAGCGTGCACGAACATCGCTGCTCGATCTTCGACCATCTGACCGCGCGGCTGGCGCAGCGGCGGGTCGCCGCCCGCGACGACCTGCCGTTCGGGTTCGCGCTCGGTTATGTCGGCTATCTCGGCTACGAACTCAAGGCCGACACCGGCGGCCAGCTCGTGCACACCTCCCCCCATGCCGATGCGGCCCTGGTGTTCGCCGATCGGGCGGTGGTCGTCGACCACGACGGGGGACGCTGCTATCTGCTGGCCCTGGCCGAGCGGGCGGACGATCCGGACACCCTCGCGTGGTTCGACGCGACCGCCGCGACCCTGGCCGCCCTGCCCGCGGCCGCGACCGACGGGCAGGTGCCGGCCCCGCTCGTCGGCGCCGGAAGTGCCGAGCAGCTGCGGTTGCGGCACTCCCCGCGACGCTATCTCGAGCTGATCGGCCAGTGCCAGAACGAGATTCGCAGCGGCGAGACCTACGAGGTGTGTCTGACGAACACCGTCACCGTCGATCACGGCATCGATCCGCTGAGCACCTATCGGGTGCTGCGGCGGCTCAGCCCCACCCCCTACAGTGCCCTGCTCGACTTCCCCGAGGTGGCGGTGCTCAGTGCCTCCCCGGAACGCTTCCTGCGGATCGGCGCCGACGGTACCGTCGAATCGAAACCGATCAAGGGCACCCGCCCCCGGGGCCGGACCCCCGCCGAGGACGCGGCGTTGCGGGAGGGGCTGCAGGCCAGCGAGAAGGACCGCTCGGAGAACCTGATGATCGTCGATCTGGTGCGCAACGACCTGTCGCGGGTGTGCGTGCCCGGCTCGGTGCACGTGCCGGCGCTGTTCGCGGTGGAGACCTATGCGGCGGTGCACCAGCTGGTGTCCACGGTGCGCGGCACCCTGCGGCCCGGGATGTCGCCGGTCGACTGTGTCCGCGCCGCCTTCCCCGGTGGGTCGATGACCGGCGCCCCGAAGGTGCGCACCATGGAGATCATCGACAAGCTCGAGGACGGCCCGCGCGGGGTGTACTCCGGGGCGATCGGTTATCTGTCGCCCACCGGCACCGCAGATCTGTCGGTGGTCATCCGCACCCTCGTCGCCACCGCCCACGAGGTGAGCTTCGGGATCGGCGGGGCGATCGTCGCCCTGTCCGACCCGGTCGACGAACTCGACGAGACCCTCGTCAAGTCGGTGGTCATGCGCCGCTGCCTCGGTGCCGCCCGCGCCGGCGCCGACCCGGACACCGCCGCCGGTCTCGTCGACGGTCCGCCGCCCCGGCCGGGGTGGGCCGGGCCATGACCGGCACCGGCCCGGTGCTCGTCGCCGGGGGGCTCGGCGCCGTCGGTGCCCTGCTCGGCGCTGCGCTGCGCGCCGACGGCCGGGAGGTGCTCGCCGTCGACCCCACCGCCGTCGACCCCACCGCCGCGGCCCCCGCCGGTGCGGTGCTGCGCGCCGACATCACCGCCCCCACCGCCCCGCTCGCCGCGGCCCTCACCACCGCGGACACGGTGATCCTCGCGGTCCCCGACCAGGTCGCCGTCGCCGCGCTGCCCGCCCTGGCGCCGCTGCTGAAACCCGACACGCTGCTGGTGGAGACCCTGTCGGTGAAGACCCCGATCGCGGCGGCGCTGCGCACCCACCGGCCGGGCGGCCCGGCGGTGGGCATCAACCCGATGTTCGCGCCCGAGCTGGGGCTCGCGCAGCGGCCCGTCGCGGTGATCCGGCACGGCGACGGACCGGCCGTCGCCGCGTTCGTCGCCGCCCTGCGCCGTTGGGGTGCGGCGGTCACCGAGATGAGCGCCGACGATCACGACCGGCTGACCGCCGCCACCCAGGTGCTCACCCACGCCACCCTCCTCGCCTTCGGCGCGGCCCTGGACCGTCTCGACGTCCCGGCCGGTGCGGCGGCGACCTTCCCGCCCCCGCACACCACGCTGCGGGCGCTGCTCGCCCGCCTCGGCGCCGGCACCGGCGAGGTGTATCACGACATCCAGCGCGCCAACCCCCATGCCGCGGCGGCCCGCCGCGCCCTCGCCGACGCCGTCACCGAACTCGACGCCGCCACCGGCTCACCGTCCGCCTTCGCGGCGGTGCTCGAGCGTGGCCGCCGCGCCCTCGGGGACAGCGCACCGGCAGCCCGGCAGCTGTGCGCGCAGCTGTTCGCCGCACTGCCCCGCAACCCGCATCCCGACGGCGCCCCCGGCGCCGCGGCCGAGGACAGGAGCCGGCCGTGACCGATCACGACATCCGGCGCACCCGTGTGCACACCCCCGACCTGCCCGAACACGACCCGGACGATCCCGCCGAGAGCGCGGTCATCGCCGGCCTGGCCCGGTCGTGGCCGCGGCGCGCCGCGGTGAAGAAACCCGAGGTCGACCTCGATGCGCTGTTCGAACCGCACCGCAGCGACTTCCCGGAACAGATGCTGCCCTTCGCCGAGCATCCGCGTTATCTCGCGCTCGACGAGCCGCAGCAGGCGCGCCTGCGGGCCTGGGCGTGGATCGCCTACAACAAGAGCGTCGTCGACATCGAGCAGTACGTCGTCAACCCCGGCTTCGCGCTGATCACCGCGGACGTATTCGGCTTCGGGCCTTCCGACACCGTGGTCACCGGGGTGCTGCAGGCGATGGTCGACGAGCAGTACCACACCCTGATGCACCAGCAGGCGAACGCGCTCACCCGCCGCCGCCGCGGCTGGGCGCTGCCGGAGTCGGTGCTGCCGCTGTGCCCGACGGTCCGCCGGCAGCGCACCGCGGTGGCGCAGGCGGACGATCCGCGGGCGGCGGCGCTGGTGCAGCTGGCGTACACCACCGTCGCGGAAACCTCGATCAGCGCCTATCTGGCGTTGCTCACCGGCGACGCGGCGCTGCAGCCGGTGAACCGAGCCACCGTGGCCGTGCACCGCCGCGACGAACTGTGCCACGCGTCGCTGGCCGGGGGGTTGCTCACCGCGGTGCTCACCGAACTCGACGACACCGACCAGGTGGTCCTGCTCGACGCGCTCGGCGCGGCGGTCGCGGCGTTCACCGGCGCCGACACCTCCACCTGGGCGGCGATCCTCGCGCACGAGCAGGTGCCCGGCGGCGACGAACTCGTCGCCGACACGATCGCGAGCACCGACGGCCGGCCGGTGGTGCAGGACTGCAGCGCCATCCGCCGCCTGTGCGCCGCGCTGGGGCTCGGGGACGAACTCGACGCCCGCTGGCCCTGGCCGAGCTGAACCACCGCCGGGCTCACCGGCCGACCCGGTGGCGGGATCGGCGCGCAGCCGCGCGGGGGCCGGTCAGCGGCCGAGCAGCGCCCGCAGCCGCGCCAGCCGGTTGCGCACTCCCCACACGGTGACCCGCACCAGCGCTTCCTGCACGATATTGCCGTTCATCTTCGACTCGCCGATCTCGCGTTCGGTGAACGTGATCGGCACCTCGGCGACGGTGAAACCGGCCTGCAGGGTGCGCCAGGCCAGATCCACCTGGAAGCAGTAGCCGTGCGAGGCGATCGCGTCGAGATCGAGCTTTTCGAGCACCTCCCGGCGGTAGGCGCGGTAGCCGCCGGTGATGTCGCGAATCGAGACCCCCAACGCCAGGCGGGAATAGATGTTGCCGCCGCGGGAGAGCACCTCACGATGCCACGGCCAGTTCACCACCGTGCCGCCGGGCACATACCGGGAGCCGAGCACCAGATCGGCGCCGGCGTCGATCTTCTCGAGCAGCAGGTGCAGCTGCTCGGGGGCGTGGCTGCCGTCGGCGTCCATCTCCACCAGCACCGTGTAGTCGTGCTCGAGCCCCCACCGGAAACCGGCGATGTAGGCGGCGCCGAGACCGTTCTTCTCGGTGCGGTGCAGCACCGCGATGCGCTCGTCGGCGGCGGCCAGCTCGTCGGCCAGGGCGCCGGTGCCGTCCGGGCTGCCGTCGTCGACGACGAGGACATGGGTGTGCGGCAGCGCCGCGTGCAGCCGGGTGATGATCCGCCCGAGATTCTCCCGCTCGTTGTACGTCGGAATGATCACCAGGGTCCGGGCGCTGGGTGCGCGGTCGTTCCCGGCGGGCGTGGCCGCTGCCATCAGAGGTCCTCCTTGTCGAACCGGCCACCGGCCGGTGCTCCTGCTGCGCCGGCGGGCGGTCGAGCTGCCGCACCGGCCTTCTCCCGCCGCTCCCGCACCAGGGCGAGACCGGCGGCGGCCACGGCGGCGGCGCAGAGCACGAGCTCCGGCGCCACTCCGAGCCGACTAGCCAGCGTAACGTCTGTGCGCACGGGCACCTGCGCCACCAGGGCGGCGGGCACGAACAGCGGTGTGCTCTGCTGCACCCGCCCGTCCGGTTCGACGATGGCGCTGACCCCGCTCGTCGCCGCGACCACCACCGCCCGGCCGTGTTCGACGGCGCGCAGCCGCGACATCGCCAACTGCTGGTAGGTCATCTCGGTGTCCCCGAAGGTGGCGTTGTTCGTCGGCACCGCCAGCAACTGGGCCCCCGCGTCGACCGACTCGCGCAACGCCCGGTCGAAGGCCACCTCGTAGCAGGTCGCCACCCCGATGGGGATGCCGGCGGCGGTGACCGTGCCGTCCCCGTCGCCGGGCACGAAGAAACCGGCCCGGTCGGCGTACTCGGAGAACAACCGGAAGAACGACCGCCACGGCAGGTACTCCCCGAACGGCTGGATGATCTTCTTGTCGTGCTGCTCCCCCGGCCCGCTCTCGGCGTCCCACACGATCACCGAATTGCTGGTGGTGCCGTCCCCGTTGACCAGGACCGCACCGACGAGGATGGGCGCATCGATCGCGGCGGCCGCGGCGGAGATGTCCCGGGCGGCGTCGGCGTTGCGCAACGGATCGATGTCCGAGGCGTTCTCCGGCCAGATCACCACCTGCGGGCGCGGGACCCGCCCGGCGTCGACCTCGGCGGCGAGTTCGAAGGTGCGGGCGACGTGATTGTCGAGCACCGCCTTGCGCTGGGCGTTGAACTCCAGTCCCAGCCGCGGCACGCTGCCCTGGATCGCCGCGACCGTCACCGTGGTCGCGCCGTCGTCCGTGCCGGTGCGCACCAGCGGCCAGGCCGCGGCCGCGAGCAGCGGACCGAGCACGGTCACCGCGACCGGCACCGCCCAGCCCCGGCGGGGACGCCGCCGGGCCGCGCGAACCAGCGCCGCGGCACCGGCGCCGGTCAGCGCCACCGCGAACGACACCAGCGGCGCCCCACCGACGACCACGAGGGAGACGAACAGCCCGTCGGGTTGCCCGAATGCGAGCCGACCCCACGGGAACCCACCGAAGGGGACACTCGAACGCAACCATTCGGTCAGGCTCCACGCCGCCGCGATCCACAACGGCGCGGCGGGCAGCGCCCGCAGGTGCACCACCAGCGCCCCGAACAGACCCACGAAGACCGCCTCGGCGGCGGCGAGCGCCAGCCACGGCAGCGGCCCCACATACACCCCGATCCAGGGCAGCAGCGGCACGAAAAAGCCCAGGCCGGCGAGGTAGCCGTACCCGAAACCCGCCCGTCGCTGCAGCGGCACTGCAGTCAATGCACCGATGAGGAGCGCAAGACCGACGGGGGCGAGGAACCACAGCGGGCGCGGCGGGAACGACGCGAACAGCAGCAACCCCGCGGCCACCGACAGCACCGCCCGCACCGTCATGCCCGCCAGGGGCCGGCCGATCACCGCGCGTACACCACCCGGCCGCGGTGCACACTGCGCACCAGCACCGGATCGCCGCTGCCGGGTTCGAGATCCGGCAGCGGCGCCACCCGCGACCGCGGATCCGTCGACCACCGCTGCACCGAGTCCTGGGGGGCGCGGACCACCAACTCCCCCACCTCCCAGATCGCGTAGGACGCCGGCGCCCCCGGATCCAAGGTGCCGGCCATGCCGTCGCGCACACCTCCGGCCCGCCACGCGCCCCGGGTGGCCGCGGCGAACGCCGCCCGCGGCGAGATGCCGCTGCCCGCGCTGCGGTGATGCACCGCCGCCCGCAGCATCGACCACGGCCGCGGCGCGGTCACCGGCGCATCCGAACCGAACGCCAACGACAATCCGGTGGCGGCCAGCGGCGCGAACGCGTTCAACGCCGCTGCCCGCTGCGCCCCGAGCCGCTGCGCGTACATGCCCTCCGGGCCACCCCACAACGCGTCGAAGCTCGGCTGCATGCTCGCGATCACCCCGTAACGAGCCAGCAGCTGCGCCTGCTCGACGGTCAGCGACTCGACATGCTCGAGCCGGTGCCCGCGCGCGGCCAGCGCCGGGCCACCGACCTCGGCGGCGACGGTGTCGAAGGCCGCCACCGCGGCGCCGGTCGCGGCGTCGCCGATGACGTGGAAACCGGCCTGGATGCCCGCCGAGGTGCACGCCCGCACGTGCGCGGTCACCTCCTCACCGGACAGATAGGTGGTGCCGCAGCACTCCGGCCGGTCGGCATAGGGCCGGGTCAGTGCCGCGGTGTGCGACCCGAACGAGCCGTCGACGAACAGATCGCCGCCGAGCGCGTGGGCGCCGGTCGCGGCGAGCAACTCGACCGCCTCCTCCCCCGAACGCACCGCCTGCCCCCAGTAGCCGCGCACCTGCACCGGATGGTCGGTGCCGAGCAGTTCGGTGAAGTCGTCGAGCCCGGAGATGTCCGGGCCGGCGCACTCGTGCACCGCGACGTAGCCGTGCGCGGCGAAATCGTCGAGGGCGGCCAGCCGAGCGCGGGCCCGCTGCGCGGCGGTCAGGTGCCGGCGGGCCGCACCGCGCACCGCGTGGTGCGCCGCGGCGGTCAGGGGCTGCTGCGGATCGAAGCCGGCCAGCTCCGGCAGCGGGTCGGCGGCCGCCCGCAACGCCGACGAGGCCGCCGCCGAATGCGCATCGACCCGGCCGAGATAGACGAGCCGGCCCGGGGCGGCGGCATCGAGGTCGGCGGTGGTCGGCGGGGTCGGATCGGGCCAGCGGGTCTCGTCCCAGCCGTGCCCCCACAGCACCGCGTCGTCGTGCGCGTCGGCGTGCGCGCGCACCCGGCGCAGCGCGTCGTCGCGGTCGGTGGTGTCGGTCAGATCCAGCCCGGTCAGGGCCAGACCGTGGGCGGTGACGTGCACGTGGGTGTCGACGAAGCCGGGGGCGACGAACGCGCCGTGCAGGTCGACGATCTCGGCGTCGGGATGCAGGGCCCGGCCGGGCCGGTCCTGCCCGACCCACACGACCCGGCCGTCGGTGACGGCCATCGCGGTGGCATCGGGGGCGCTGGCGCTGTAGATGCGGCCGCCGACGAGAAGCTGGGTGTGCGGTGCAGGGCTCACAGCTGCCCAGTCTGCCCGGTTACCGCTCCTCGCGGCGGCGCGGGGTCTCCACGATCTCCCCCTCGAGCACGGTGCCGCGGTCGTCGACCCGGTCGACGGTGGGCGAACCCGCACCGGTCAGGTGCGGGGCGCCGCCGACCACGCTGTGCTCGACCACCTGGCCGTCGACGACCACCAGCCGCTGCGCGGTGAACCCGCTCCGGTGGGCCCGGCGCGCGATCAGCGCGCGCACCACCGGGCGCAGCGCGGCACGGGTGGGCAGCAGCAACACCACCCCCAATGCGGTGCTGAGGATGCCGGGGATCAGCACCAGGGCGGCGCCGGCGCCGGTGAGCGCCCCGTCGGTGAGCACCTGCTCCGGCGACGTCGCGCGTGGGGCGCGGCCGTCGCGCAGCTCCGCGAGGTTACGCAGGGCGCGGCGCCCCCGGGCGGCGAGCACCAGATAACCGGCGACGCTCACGGCGAGGAAGATCAGCACGGTCGCGAGCGCGCCGAGGGCGGACCCGAGCCAGGCGAGCACCGCGATCTCCGCCACGACGTAGAGCACGAACAACAACGGGTACACGGCGGGGTTTCCTTCCGTCGGCGGTTTCTGTCCGGTCAACGAACGAGCGCCCGGTTTTGCTCCCGGGCTCCGGCCGGTGGTGGCCGTCCATGATCGAATGGCCGCCATGGAGGCCGTTGACTGGGCGCTGCTGCTGACCGCCGCGACCGCCGCCGGCTGGGTGGACGCGGTCGTCGGCGGCGGCGGGCTGATCCTGCTGCCCGCGCTGTTCCTCGTCGCCCCGCAGTTGACGCCGCAGGCGGCGCTGGCGACGAACAAACTCACCGCGATCTGCGGGACCGGCGCCGCGGTGCTGACCTTCGCGCGCCGCATCCCGCTGCGCTGGTCGCTGCTCGGCCCGGCCGCCCTCGTCGCGGCGGTCGCCGCGGCCGCCGGAGCGGCGGCGGTGTCGTTGATCGACCGGCAGGTGTTCATCTCGATCGTGATGGTGGTGCTCGTCGCTGTGGCGGTGTTCGTCACCACCCGCCCGACACTCGGGGCCGGCGGCACCCGCCGCCCGTCGCGGCTGCGGCTGGTCACCGTCGTGATCACGGCCGCGGCGATGATCGGCTTCTACGACGGGATCCTCGGGCCCGGCACCGGCACCTTCTTCATCATCGTGTTCGCGGCGATGCTCGGCAGCGAGTTCGTCACCTCGGCGGCGATGGCGAAGGTGCTCAACTTCGGGTCGAATTTCGGGGCGCTGGTGCTCTTCGCCGTCGGCGGGCACGTGTGGTGGACGCTCGGGCTGGCGATGGCGGTGTGCAATGTGGCCGGCTCGGTGCTCGGCTCGCGGATGGCGCTGGCCCGCGGCGCCGGCTTCGTGCGGGTGGTGTTGCTGGTCGTGGTGGTCGCGATGGTGATCCGCCTCGGCGTCGAACAATTCGGGTGAGCCGTTCCCCGATGTCGGTGCGCCGCGGGACTACGGTGGGCGGGTGAACGCGGTGGACGACGACTTCCTGGCACTGCCGTTGCAGGCGGCGGCCGACGCGGCGCTGGCGGTGGCGCAGGCGGCGGGCGCGAGGCACGCCGACGTGCGGGTGCATCGGCTCCGGACCGGCACGACGACGCTGCGCGACGGGGCACTGCAGTCCGCGGTGGACACCACCGACTGCGGTGTCGCGGTGCGGGTGCTGCTCGACGGCACCTGGGGATTCGCCTCGCATCCGGTGCCGGGACCGGACGGCGCCGCCGACGCCGCCACCCGGGCGGTGGCCGTCGCCCGCACCCTGCGCGCACTGAACCGGGATCCGGTGCAGTGGGCCGACGAACCGGTCCACCGCGACGCCGTGTGGGTCTCGCCGTACGAGATCGATCCGTTCACCGTCCCGGCCGCCGAACGCATCGCGGTGCTCGAGGATTATTCGCGGCGCCTGCTCGACGCCGGGGTCGACCACGTCACCGCGCAGCTGATGCAGGTCAAGGAGCAGAGCTTCTACGCGGATCTGGCCGGGTCGACGATCACCCAGCAGCGGGTGCGGATCCAGCCCGAACTCGACGCGACCCGCGTCGACCGCGAGGCCGGGACCTTCGAATCGATGCGTACCCTCGCCGCCCCCACCGGCCGCGGCTGGGAATATGTCGCCGGCGACCGGTGGTGGGACTGGACCGGCGAACTCGACCGGCTGCCGGACCAGCTCGCGGAGAAGGCGCAGGCCCCCTCGGTGGTCGCCGGCCGCACCGATCTGGTGATCGACCCGACGAATCTGTGGTTGACCATCCACGAATCCGTCGGGCACGCCACCGAATACGACCGGGCGATCGGCTACGAAGCCGCCTATGCGGGCACCTCCTTCGCCACCCCGGATCTGCTGGGCACGTTGCGGTACGGCAGCGAACTGATGCAGGTCACCGCCGACCGCACCGAACCACACGGGCTGGCCAGCGTCGGCTTCGACGACGACGGGGTCGCCGCCCAGCGCTGGGATCTGGTGCGCGACGGGCGGCTCGTCGGCTACCAGCTCGACCGGGCGTTCGCCCCGAAACTGGGGGTGGCGCGCTCGAACGGCTGTGCCTACGCCGATTCGGCGCACCATGTGCCGATCCAGCGGATGGCGAATGTGTCGCTGCAACCCGACCCGGTCGTCGACCGCAGCACCGCGGACCTGATCGCCGGGGTCGACGACGGGCTGTACATCGTCGGGGACCGCAGCTGGTCGATCGACATGCAGCGCCACAACTTCCAGTTCACCGGGCAGCGGTTCTACCGGATCCGCGGCGGCCGCCTCGCCGGGCAGGTCCGCGATGTCGCCTATCAGGCCTCGACCACCGAATTCTGGGGTGCGCTCGAGGCGGTCGGCGGCATCTCGACCTGGCAGCTCGGCGGGGCGATGAACTGCGGCAAGGCCCAACCCGGGCAGGTCGCCGCCGTCTCGCACGGCTGCCCGGCCGTGCTGGTGCGCGGCGTGAATGTGCTCAACACGGTGCAAGAAGGTGGCCGATGATCCCCGGAGCCGAGTTCGTCGAGACCGCGCTGGCGGCCTCCCCCGCCGACGAGACCATCGTGCTCGTCACCGACACCGCCGACGCGTCGCTGCGGTGGGCGGACAGCTCGATGACCACCAACGGCTCGGTGCGCGCCCGCAGCACCACGGTGATCGCTCTGCGCCGCACCACCACCGGCACGCACTGCGGGGTGGTCACCACCGCCGGCACCGACCACGCCGACATCGCCGGGCTGGTCGCGGCGGCGTGGACGGCCGCCGAGCAGGCCCCCGCGGCACCCGACGCGATGCCGCTGATCGTCGGGGACGGACCCGACACCGACTGGGGGGAGCCGGCCGCCGGCACCGGCATCGACGTCTTCGCCCCGGTCGTCGACGGACTCGCCGCCGGTTTCGACGACACCGACGCCCTCTACGGCTTCGCGCACCACCAGGTGCACACCCTGTGGCTGGGTACCTCCACCGGGGTGCGGCGCCGCTGGGTGCAACGCGACGGCTCGCTCGAGATCAACGGCAAACGCGGTGGCCTGACCGGGCCGAGCGCGTGGGTCGGCGCCGGGACCGTCGACTTCACCGACATCGCGATGCCCGCGCTGCGCAGCGAACTGGCGCGGCGGCTGGACTGGTCCCGCCACCGGGTCGAGCTGCCCGCCGGGCGCTACGAGACGGTGCTGCCGCCGTCGGTGGTCGCCGACCTGATGATCCCGCTGCTGTGGTCCCTCGACGGCCGCGGCGCCGAGGAAGGGCGCTCGGTGTGGGCACGCACCGACGGCACCCGCCTCGGGGAACGGCTCACCGCGCTGCCGGTGACGTTGACCTCCGATCCGGCCGCGCCCGGACTCGGCTGTGCGCCGTTCGTGGCCGCCACCACCTCCACCGACAGCATCTCGGTGTTCGACACCGGCATGACCACCGGACGCGTCGACTGGCTCCGCGACGGCGCCCTGCACGCACTGGCCTATCCGCGCGCGGCCGCCGCCGAATTCGGGACCACCCCCACCGCGCCGGGTGAGAACCTGCTGCTCACCGGGGGCAGCAGCGCCGATGTGGACGACCTCGTCGCCCGCACCGAACGCGGTCTGCTGCTGACCACCGTGTGGTATCTGCGGGAGGTGGACCCGGCGGTGCTGTTGCTGACCGGGCTGACCCGCGACGGGGTGTATCTGGTCGAGGACGGACAGGTGCGGGCGGCGGTGAACAACTTCCGGTTCAACGAGTCCCCGGTGGATCTGCTGCGCCGCGCCACCGAGATCGGCGCCACCGAACGCACCCTGCCCCGCGAATGGAAGGACTGGTTCACCCGCACCGCGATGCCCCCGATGCGCATCCCCGACTTCCACATGTCGTCAGTCAGCGCGGCTCATTGACCGCTGCGGTCGGCGACGCGCACCGATCGCCGGTGGCCCGCTCAGAGCAGGTCGGCGAGTTCCTTGCCGATCTCCTCCGGAGTGACGGTCGGTTCGAAACGGCGCAGCACCGCCCCCTGCGGGTCGACGAGGAACTTGGTGAAATTCCACTTCACCTCGTCGGTGCCGATCGCCTCCGGGCGGGTGGAGTTCACGTGCTCGTACAGGAAGCCGTGCTGCGGCCCGAAGTCACCGGGCGCGGCGGCACGCAGATGCCGGTAGAGCGGATGCGCGTCGTCGCCGTTGACGTCGACCTTCGCGAACACCGGGAAGGTGACGTCGAAGTTCACCCGGCAGAACTCCTGGATCTCGGTGTCACTGCCCGGTTCCTGACCGCCGAACTGGTTGCACGGGAACGCGAGGATCTGCAGGCCGCGGTCCTTCGTCTGCCGGTGCAGCGCCTCGAGGGCCTCGTACTGCGGGGTCAGGCCGCACTTGCTGGCGACATTGACGATCAGCAGATACCGGCCGGCGAAGCGGGCGAGATCCTCGCTGCCGCCATCGGCGGTGGCGACGGTGAAATCGTGCACGGACATGCGCTCTCCTGGGACTCGATCGGATCGACCCCGTCGGGGCCGAAATCACCACGGACCCTACGGGATCGGACGCACCGCCACGAGCGCGGCATCGCCCCCGGAGCGCGACGACGAGCGCCGGGGCCGCCGGGGCTACCGGCCGGCGGACTCGTCGGCGGCATCGAGCACGCACGCCAGGCCCACCGTGCCGGTGCGGCCGCGGCGCAGCACACTGGCACCGACGATCAACCGCCCGAGCACCCCGTACTTGCGGGCGATCACCGACCGGGCGTGCGCGGAGCCGTCCGCGTCGAGCACCACCGCGGTGCCCGGCACCGCCGCCGACCGCGGCTTGCCGCGCGCATCGCAGATCGCCAGCGACACCCGCGGATCGCGGCGCAGCCGCCGCACCTTGTAGGCGTCGGCGACCGTCCACACCAGCAGCCGGTCACCGTCCGGCGCCGCCCACACCGGGGTGCCCACCGGGCTGCCGTCCTTGCGGTAGGTGGTCAACAGCACGTACTTGGCGGCGGCGAGTTCCGCGAAACCGGGCGTAGTCGAATCGGACATGCGCCCAGCCTACGGACCGCCCGGTCCCCCGGGGCCGTCTCGTCCCGCCCCCGCCGCGTTCTACCCTGACGGCATGGCCGAAACCGCTGTCGACGTGCACCTGCCCGCCGGGCAGCTGACCTCCGCGCAGGTGCAGCTGCTCGCCGATCTCGCCCACACCCACGGCGGCGGGCGACTGCACCTGACCCCGCACGGCCAGCTGCAGGTGCGCGGCGACACCGCCGCCATCGCCGCCGCCCTGACCGAGGCCGGCCTGCGCGTGGACGTCCCCACCCGCGCCCGGGTGCTCGCCTCCCCGCTCAGCGGCCGCATCGGCGGCCACCGCGACCTGCGGGAGCTGACCGCCGAGGTGATCTCCCGCCTCGTCGACCGGCCGGTGCCGGCCGGCACGGTGGTCGGCCTCGACGACGGCACCGGCGACATCGTCGCCCTCGCCCCCACCGTCGCGGTCCTCGCCCGCCCCGACGGGCGGTTCGCGGTGCTCCGCGACGGTGTCGACACCGGGGTGCGCGTGGACCGGGCCGCCGCCGCCGACGCGCTGGTCGCACCCCCGAGCGGGCCGGCCGAGCCTGCGGAACCGGCCCCGGAGGTGCCGCGGCCACCGATCGGCTGGCTCGACCAGCCCGACGGGGCGGTGACCCTCGCCGGGGGCCTGCCCGGCGGGATCCTGCCGGCGCGGCTCGCCGAATTCCTCGCCGCCGTCGACCGTCCGGTGATCGTCACCCCGTGGCGGTCGGTGCTGTTGTGCGATCTCGACGAGTGGACCGCCGAGCAGATCGTGCGGGTGCTCGCCCCCATGGGATTGGTGTTCGACGCCGACTCCCCGCACCTGCACTGACCTGCCCGCAGACTGCGCGAACCGGACCGGTGCGACCGAACTACCGACTCCGGGCCGCCTGCCCGCCTACCTTTTATCCATGACCGGTGCGACGGCGGATTCCGACACCTACGACGTGATCGTGCTCGGCGCCGGACCCGCCGGGGAGAACGCCGCCGACTACGCCATCGCCGGCAGCGACCGCACCGCGGTGCTCGTCGAACACGAGCTCGTCGGCGGCGAATGCTCCTACTGGGCGTGCATCCCCAGCAAGGCGCTGCTGCGCCCCACCCAGGTGCTCGCCACCGCCCGCCACATGCCCGGGGTCGCCGACAAGATCAGCGCCCACGGTGTCGAAGTACCGGCCGTGCTGGCCCGCCGCGACGGTTTCACCCACGACCGCGACGACAGCTCCCAGGTGCAGTGGGCCCACGGAGCGGGCATCGACGTCGTGCGTGGCCACGGCTGCCTGACCGGGGAACGCACCGTCACCGTCACCGGCCGCGACGGCGACCGCCGGCTGCGCGCCCGGCACGCCGTGGTGCTGGCCACCGGCACGCGGGCGTCGGTGCCGGACCTGCCGGGACTGCGCGCCGCGCGGCCGTGGACCTCCCGCGATGCGACGAATCTGTGCGAGATCCCCCGCCGGGTGCTGCTCGTCGGTGGTGGGGTCGTCGCCTGCGAAACCGCCACCTGGCTGCGGCAACTGGGCGTCGAGGAACTCACCCTCGTGGTGCGCGGAGAGCGGTTGCTGCCACGCGTGGAGCCGTTCGCCGCCGAGCGGGTCGCCGACCGCATGGCCCACAAGGGTCTCGACGTGCGCTACCGCACCGAGATCCGCTCGGTGCAGCGCGCCGAGGTCGCCGACACCGGCGTCGGCCGCATCCACGGCGGCCCCGCGACCGTCGAGTTGTCCGACGGCAGCACCCTCGAGGTCGACGAGATCGTCGTGGCCGCCGGCCGGCATCCGGCCACCGAGGGGCTCGGACTCGCCACCGTCGGTCTGACCGACGGGCGGGTGCGGGTGGCCGACGATCTGACCGTCGAGGGGGTGGACGGGCAGTGGCTCTACGCGGTCGGGGACATCGCCGGCCGCACCGCCCTGACCCACATGGGCAAATATCAGGCGCGGGTGTGCGGGGAGGTCGTCGCCGCCCGCGCCGAGGGTCGCCCCACCGACGGGCCGCGGTTCCGGGCGAGCGCCGATCACGGTCAGGTGCCGCAGGTGATCTTCACCGTGCCGGAGATCGCCGCGGTGGGCCGCACCGCCGAGCAGGCCCGCGCCGACGGTCTCGACGTCGAAGTGCTCGAAGCCGACATCGACGTCTCCGGTGCTGCGCTGGCCCGCGACGACTATGCCGGGCACGCCGTGCTCGTCGTCGAACGCGCCACCGACACCCTCGTCGGCGCCACCTTCGTCGGCCAGGAGGTCGCCGAACTCGTGCACGCGGCGACGATCGCCCTGGTCGGACGGGTCCCGCTCGAGACGCTGTGGCATGCGGTGCCGTCCTATCCGACCATCAGCGAGATCTGGCTGCGGCTGCTCGAATCCCGCCGCCACTGACTCGGTCACGGGCCGCGCGAGCCACGCTCGCCGGTGCTGTCGCGAGACACACGGCAGGTGCCGGGAATCCCGTCGGTGACCGCTCGTGACTCTGAATCAGCTGCGGGAGAAGTACGCCGACATCCAGCAATCCAGCCTCGACTTCCTGCGCGAGTTGCTGGAACTGACCCGCGACACCGTGGCGGCCGAAAAAGCCGTCCACGAGATCCCACGGGAAGTGCAGGGCAAGGCCGCTCTCACCGAGCTGTTCCAGGCCTTGAAGACTGAGGGCACCCCGGTGATCGTCGACCACATCGTCACCCGAACCGACGAAGTGGTCCGCGCCGTTCGTTTCGATGGTTGGCAGGCCACCATCCGCGGAGATCAAGAGGTTCGACGAGCACTCCGCCAGACGCTGTATCTGCAGTTCAAGATCCGAGACAACGACGTCTTCGAAAAGGCCTTCGGTTATCTACTGAGGGCAGTCGTGTTCGCCACCCCGGGCACACAACCAGCGCAGTGCTCGCCCTTCGGGAGAAGGCCTGCGTTGATTATCGGACCAGAAGTCAGTCTCAGGTAGTACCGCTCTGCAAGATCTCCCGATGTCTCATTCTTTGGTTTTTGCGACGGTCTGATGCGGTCGGCTCTCCTGCTACGCGCTGGCCAGTCGCTGGGCAGCCCACTGGTTGAGTGAGACGTGGTTTTCTGCCGCCTCCATCACCAACCGGCGATGTACCTCGGCGGAGGTACGCACGTAGATCGTCCCGCTGTAGGACCGCTCCGTGAACGGCTGCGGCACCTCTTCGCCCGCGGCGGCAAGGTCGTTGGTGACGCCGGCTACCACCTCGACCAGCCCTTCGAGCGCCTTGGTCTGATCCTGGTCGAGCCATGACAGTGACGGGAACTCGAGTACCGTCGCCACGTACTCGTCGTCCTCCGGCGACCACTGAACACGGTAGGAATAACGCCGGGCATCGGCACCACTCATGACTGCTCCTCGATCTTCTTGATCGCTGCGAGTACCTGCTTGACCTGGTACGGCTTGGCCTCACCGTTCTTCCCCCGGTGGATGTTCACTCGGGGTCTCCCGGCCACGGCATCCGGAACACTGCATGGCTGGTTCCCTGTTGCCGCGGCTGCCCGAAGATCCGCACGCACAGTGAGTGCAGCAGTCCCCTCGTCGTAGGACACCGAGCGCGGGTTCCGCTCGAGTGCGGCTCGGATCTTGTCGGCCTTCGTCACCCACCATGCTAGCGCATGTGCTAGCACTTCATGAGTCGCCGATGCACTTCGGGTCAACCGACCGGGACCGCGGTCGGCGACTTGTGGGCATCCCACAACAACCCGGATCGTTGGTAGTTGGACAGTCATCCGGCATGCAAGCGGAATCGGGTCGACCCAGCTCCCGGCGTCTCGCAAGTCGAGTCCGAAACAAGGTCTCGAAACATCGGTGCGAGAACAACTGTCGGAACAATCAGGCTGTGTGCGGCGCATCGTGGAGTTTCAGCGGCGCAACGCCGCGGCGGAGATCGGTAGGCCCGCCGCGGCAAGGCGGTCGCATACGTCGGCCGGGGTGCCGGGCGGGTTACGCCACGCTGCGGCGGTCGCGCTGATCGCCTGGTGGACCCGCGCCCCGTCGAGCGTGAACAGGTCCATGACGAACTCGTCCGGGTGCAGGGCTTCGATGCCGAACTGGGCAAGTGCGGTCTCGGGGAAGTCGCGCAGGTTCGCGGTGACGATGACCTGCGCTCCGCAGCGGATCGCCGCAGCGAGCACATGCCGGTCGTCCTCGTCCGGGAGCGTCAGTGCCGGGATGAGCGCCTCGTATCCGGTGACCAGGCAATCCGGGACCGCTCGGTTCATCAGCTCCCGCAGCCTGGCCAGCGTCTCGGTGGGGATGTCCGGTCGGTCGGCGGCGAGATTGCGGAACGTCTCGTCGAGAATCCGGTCGGTCCACCGGGCGTGCACCAGCCCGGTCTGGGCCAGGCGAATCAACACGTCGCGCAGCACGTTCGGGTACAGCACGTTCGCGTCGTAGAGGACGGTGAAGGTCACGTCAGTAGAGTCCGAGGTCCTCGGACAGTGCGGCCAGCTCGTCCGCGGCCCGCCGCGCATTGCGCTGCTGGGTGCGTCGGTACTCGAGCAGCGAGGATGCCAGGATCCGGCGATGCCGGCCTACCAGCCGGTATCGGATGAGGCCCTGGTCGAGAAGTTTGATCACGTGCGGGCGCGAGACGTTGAGCAGCTCGGCGGCCTGCTGGGTGGTGAGCTCCGCATGTGCGGGGACCACGGTCACGCCCTGGCCGGCTGCCATGTTCGCCAGTACGTCTTTGATCAACTCCAGCGCGGAACTCGGCAGGTGCACGGACTCCGACATTCCGGCGACAGTGACGTCGAACGTGTCGGTACTCGGTTTCACATCTCGGAGAGCGTTCAACGCCTGCCGCGCCTGTTCTTGCTCCACGGCACTCGGATGTTCGATCGCGGACATACCCCACCTCCTCCAAGTGAAATATATGCAGTAAACGAAACAAACGCAATCGGGTGGTGTTCGAGCCGCAAGCCCGCCGTGGTGGAAATCTGCCCCGGCCCACTGTGTTCACATCGGTCTTCATGGGTGTGCTGTTTGACGATCCCTAACCAGCACGCATTTCGTGTGCAGGAGCAGGGCTACCGCGAATCCTTCTTGCGCTCATGGTCGGGGCCGGTAGCTCCGCCTGCCGAGTGGGATGTCAGCGGCGTTAGACCTCGTGAGGAACGTCGTGCGCCTTCACGGCATAAGGTCTTCACGTTAGAGTCCACCTGCCCACCCACCGAGGCGTTGGAAGGTCGTGGCACCCATGCTGTCTGCTGTGCGAGGTGCGGCAGTCATCCTGTCACTCGGCGTCCTGGCGACCGGGTGCGCAGCAGACGGGGGTGGCGATGAACCCGCTGCGGCAACCGCTGACGCAGCCGGAACTTCCTGTCAGCGGGTCGAATCGTTCGCCGGGACACTTCGAGTCGGAAACCCGACGCCGATGCCACCGACCGATGCCCCAGCCGATCGAGCTCTGGCACCCGGCGAGGTTCCAGCGGGCGTGGTCTATCCCGTGCTCGACGCCGTCACCATCGGCCCAGGCACTGACTCGGAGGCGGACAAGGTCACCTTGACCTTCGGCGGTGACGGGTCGATCGGTTGGTCCGCGCGGTTCGTGGACATCGCTTTTCGTGAGGGCACCGATGTTCCCGCCCCGGTTTCCGGGAAGTGCCTATTGCAGATAGACCTCAGTGGGGTGGACACCGGTGATGCCTGGACCGGCCGGTCGCCGGTTCATCTGTTCCCCTCCGGTGCCTCGGCGATCGTCGAAGTGTTCAGCTATCCCAGTGACAACTATCTGGCCCAGACGTTCATCGGTACCCGCACGAGCACCCCGGTGATCACCGTCGACGCTGCGGATCTCACCGATACGCTCACCGTCACGGTCGACGCAGCACTGCGGTAATTCCGGTGGTGGTGTCGACGATGCCCGGGAACGATGGCTCGCACACGGACAACGGACAGCTCGTAGCGAGACGAATCAGTTCCGGTGAAGACACCGTCCACGACGCAGAACATCAGGTCAGGGACTGCACAGGCACACTCCCCGGGGAAAAGATGCGCCACCGTCTGTGGCCATCGAGCGGTGGGTTCAGGTCACTGGTTTCCTCGAGTGAACACCCCTGCCACCCTTGAGAGGAACCCGATGCGCATCGACCGTCTCGTCCTTCCCGTCTCCCGGATGGTGCTCCAGCGCCGGGAGGACGGACCTCATCGGCCCAGCTGCCGCAGCTCGCCCGCGCCCGCTCGACGATGGTGAGGACATCGGCGGTCAGCAGCGGCGCCCGCGGGCTGCGGGGCCGGTCCCCGGCGGTTGCGTAGTCCCGGCGGATCCCGGACATCGTCCGGCGCACCAGGTCATCGCCGGTGGGACTGGACTGCCCCGCCTCGCGGTGATGATGCGCGATCGCCGCGAGGTGATGCGCCAACGTGGCCGGGGCATAGGCACGAGTGCCCTCCGGGGTGAGGGTGTCGGCCGCGGCCACCAGATAGGCGGCGACGGTCACCGGATGCGCCGGCAACACCTGATGTCCCTCGCTGCGGCACCAGGTGGTGAACTTCCGCCACGCCGAGGCGTAGGTGCGGCGGGTCCCGGCGGAGCGGGCTGAGGCCACCGAGGCGCCGATCCGTTCGAGGATCTGCGGCGCAAGATCGGGCAGGTCGAGGGAAGAACCGGCCTTGGATGTCTCCACGACCTCACCGGCGGGGATGTGCTCGCTGTCCACGAGCAGCGACGCTACCGAGGTGCGCCGACACAGATCGGGGATGGATCGAGTGCCGCATCCGCCGAGGGTGTCGGTGACGTGCACAGTGAAGGTCACCGGTGGAGACAGCAGCGGTGTCGCCGATCAGAGCGATGATCGAGATCGGCGCCGATCCGGGCGAGCTCCCTTCCGCACCGGTTGCCAGCAACCGGTGCCAGCAACTACCGGCAGGGTAGGGAATCAATGCTTGTAACGTCCGGGACCAAAGTCCCTATATGTGGGTGGCGGTCCTCGGATACCACCTCCCCGGTGAGGACTGCCCGGCTGTGCACTCCTCCCCTCATCTGTGCACGGTCGGCGGGAAGTTCCGATCAGGTACCGTCCGGACTTCCCGCGCTTGGAGGGTCTGTCGACGGCCCCGCGGCTGTGCGCCACTGCGGCCGCCCCGGCAAGTCCCGATCCCGAACGGGAGCGCTCGTCGGACCCGGCACGAGGATCGAGCGCGTGCGGGGCCGGTCGAAACGCAGATGTCGAACCGGGAACCGAGCATCGTCAGCACCGGCTGCGAGCTCGGCAATCGTGGCATCCTTCTGCACGTCACCGGTGGTGTCCACCATGCGCGGACTCGTCTACGGGCGTGAGCGTGCCGGGCAGACACCGGACCGCCGCGAGATCGGTCTCGGTCGGAGCGTGCCCGGTCAACGCTCGCAGTACTGCCTCGAGATCGTTGACCGTCAGCGCGGTGGCCGGTTGCTCCGGGGAGCGGGAACGGCGAGGCGCGAGCATGACAACAACTCCTCGACATACGCCCTGCGGCCTGTACGAGCGCGGGGGCGGAAAAAGGTGACCGCGTCCGCCCCGGACAGAGGCGGACGCGGAATACGAATGCGGCAGGGTGGGATCAGAGCACGATGCCCAGTGCTGCGAGCAGGCCGCCGAGGGTCAGGGCGAGAGATCCGAGAAGCATGCGCAATCCTCCTGAAGCAGTTCGGGATCGGGTGGTGCATCCGGGGCCGGACGCTGATCCGGGAATAGCCCGCTGTGTCTTGTTCGACACCTGATCTAGGTCGAAGTGACCTGTTCGTTATCGATCGAGGTCCTCGCTGCAGTTCGTGCCGATGCGCTGGCCGAGACGAGCGACGACCCAGAAGCAGTGGCCACAGCACCGCGTCCTCACCGATCCTCCTGATCCGGCTACGGGACCCCAGTGACAACTCGACGGTGGAACCGGGAGATTCACCGGCATTCGGACCGGGGTCCCCGCCCACGACAGCGCAGCCCCACCAGTCCTCGCGAGACATCTCACGGCAGCGTGTCGCCTGGCCGGCCGTAGGGAGAATCGAAGGGGTTGTGTCGGGCCAGTTTTCGCTTTGGTTGCGTCCATCAGAGTGGTGTACGAGCCGCAGCTGAATGAGTCTGTGGGCGTGTCGTAACCGGACGAAAGACGGCCATCGCGTGATTCTCGAAGAGACCGACCAAAGTCACTCGAGACAGGACCACGCGATGACCACTGCCCACGATATCGACCTGCGCCGCCTCGTCGAAGACCGACTCACCGGCGCCAGCCCTGATCTGCTGCGCGAGTTGTTGTCGATGTTCATCGACGCCCTGATGAGTGCCGAAGCCGACATGTTGTGCGGCGCCGACTACGGGCAACGTTCCGGCGACCGCGTCAACGTCCGTAACGGCTACCGGCATCGGGACTTCGATACCCGGGTCGGCACCCTCGATGTGTCGATCCCCAAGTTGCGGCAGGGTTCGTACTTTCCGGATTGGCTGCTGCAGCGTCGCAAACGGGCCGAACGGGCGCTGACCACCGTGGTGGCCACCTGCTATCTGCTCGGCGTCTCTACGCGCCGGATGGAGAAACTCGTCGACACCCTCGGCATCACCTCGTTGTCGAAGTCGCAGGTCAGCGTCATGGCGAAAGAGCTGGACGAGCAGGTCGAGGCATTCCGGAACCGGCCACTCGATGCCGGCCCGTACACCTTCGTCGCCGCCGATGCGCTGGTACTCAAAGTCCGGGAGAACGGGCGCGTGATCAACGTGCACACCTTGGTGGCGGTCGGGGTCAATGCCGAGGGCTACCGCGAGGTACTTGGTGTCGATGTCACCTCCGCCGAGGACGGCGCCGGCTGGCTGGCCTTTTTCCGCGGCCTGGTCGCCCGAGGTTTGTCCGGGGTGCGGTTGGTGACCTCCGATGCGCACATCGGGCTCGTGTCCGCGATCGGGGCGACGCTGCCCGGTGCCTCGTGGCAGAGATGCAGAACGCATTATGCAATCAACTTGATGACGGTGACCCCGAAGGCCTCGTGGCCCTGGGTGAAGACGCTGTTGCATTCGGTCTACGACCAACCCGACGCCGATTCGGTTCACGCACAACATGACCGGGTGATCGATGCACTCGAATCGAAACTATCCAAGGTCGCGGAGCATCTCGACACAGCGCGGGCGGACCTGCTGGCGTTCACCGCGTTTCCGAAGCAGATCTGGCGCCAGATCTGGTCCAACAATCCGCAGGAACGGCTGAACAAGGAGATCCGGCGTCGCACCGATGTGGTCGGGATCTTTCCCGATCGGACCGCGCTGATCCGGCTGGTCGGTGCGGTGCTGGCCGAGCAGTACGACGAGTGGATCGAAGGGCGACGCTATCTCGGGCTCGACGTCCTTGCCCGATCCCGCCGCAACAACCCGTCCGCGGAGACCGTCACCGAGCCTGCCGAGGAGGTGACACCCGCGTTGACCGCCTGAACCAACGATGAAGAATCACGCGACAAGGTCGCACACCACCTGCCGGGACTTGACCGCCCGCAGTGGCGCAGGGTGGCACGGGACCCGGGTACAGCATCTGCTTCATCAACCGAAACGACAACAGAGGAGGCGGAGTTGACTTGCGCTGGTTCTACCATTGGAACCGAGTGCTGATGAACGATCCGTTCCACGTCGATGCGAACGGCGGATCTCTCCCCACAGGATGATGAGTATCGGGGCCGGGAATGTGCCCGGCCCCGATGCTCGGGCCAGAATGGAGGTTGCAGTCATGATCGCATGGGATCTGACCGTCTTCTACCGCCGTGGTGACACCGGTGGCGGACAGGGACTGCACGGAATCAACAACTCTGATTCAATCGCGGAGGCAGCACGCGATGCAGTGCATGCCGCCCAGGAATGGGCGGAAAGAACCGGAAGCACCATCAAAACCATTCCCGGTCGCCTGCTGATAAACGGCCTGAAGGGACCGATCGATCTTCCCGGCCTTGACGGCTCCCTGCCATTGAACGAGGCCGTTGCCAGCGCCGAAGAAGCCTTGCGTAAGTGGGATGCACAACAGCAACAATCAGTAACCGAACGCGATACTGCCGCACTGCCCGAGCGGAAGAACGCCGATAGAGACGGGTTAGAAGGACCACGCTACGACATCGTCGGAGGCCATCTAGCCGCGTTGTGGCAAGACCTCGCTTCCACCGGAGCCCTCGACGACACGACGACACCAGGCGCCACCGACAACGATCTCGCCGCCGCCGAGAACCACACCGGATACCGGTGGCCCGACGAGATCCGCGAGCTGTTCAGCCTCCACCCCGGAGGTATCGAGATCGTGCCGATGTTCCGGCTGCTCTCACTCAACGAAGCGATCACCACTTGGGACATGTGGATGCAGATCACCGACGATCTACGAGAGCGCTGGCCGGAGGGTTCCGTACCGGACGAGTCGGCGATTCGGACAGCGCCCGCTGGCACTCCGGCCGAAGTGTTTGTACCCGAGCTGATTCCCATCGCAGATGACGCCGCTGGTACGTCGCTGTGCGTCGACATCCGCACCGGCTCGCTGCACGGTTGTGTCGTCGAGTACTCCGCCACGGCGGGTGGTTCGCGCCCTCTGTGGTCCTCGGCTAGCGCCATGGTCGCGGATGTCGTCGACGCCATCCGGGTACGAGGCACATTTCATGATGACTGGACACCGACCACTTCGGGAACACTCGCCTGGCAAAGTCCCGACTGAGCCTCCGCGGTTGACGGGAATCAGATCGAACTCGATCGAGCAGAAGGTGGCGGATCCAGCAAGGGAGGAATGAGCGTTCCGACGTTGACGGCTCCATTGTCTCGCCCATGATCCGTCAATCTGTAGCGGTGTGTCTCGCCAGTCTTTGTTGCATCTCGACATCAATGGTGCGTAAACGGCAATTTACGACCCCAATCCCGCAGAAACCGGGAGTGACCACGACACTGGGTCCGATTTGACTCGTTTGGCCCTGTTGTTGTTTGTCGAGATGCAGTGAAGATTGACAAGCTCGACCGCCGAGATTGACAACGATCGGTCAGGGCGAAACCGGTGTCACCTGCGCTTACCTGTAACGGCGACCGTTAGCGGCACCGACATTCTGTCAAAGTAGCCTGTCAATCCAGCCCTTCCGTCCTACATTCGACAGAACCGCAGCTGGTCTGGTGAGGCAAGAAAAACGACGCTGGTGTCGGATGCTCCTTTGAGGCATGTACCGCGGTCACGTGCTGGTCACCGCATGCCTCCAGCCGGACCGAAGGAGACTCGATCACATGACGACGCACTGGCGGATCACCATCAGCTCAGTCCAAGAAGGTGATTCTCGCCGAGGACTCGTGACTCTGAAAGGCAGCACATCGAGCAGCGCCCTGCCGGATGTCATCGGTGAGGCCGCAGACCGTGTACATGCCTGGGCCGACAAGTTCGGCAGGACCCTCGCCGGTTGCGCGACTCTTCAACTCGACGGCGAGGACGAAGTTGACGATTACTACAAGATCGAAGGTCTCGACGGTTCACTGTCGTTCGACGAGATCGCAGAGCGCGCAGTCCGGGAGAGGGTGCATCGCCGATCCCAGACGGAGCAATCGCCGCCCCGATCAGAGCGGTCGGTCCGGACACCGGTTGGGGTGGCTTCTCACTACGGGGCCGAGTCCGCGGGTTTCGCGACAGCGTGGCAGGCATTGCGAGACTTGGTCGCCGATGTCTCGATCGTCAGTGGTGCACCCCTGGATGACGTTACGAAAGTGGAGAGCGCGACGGGGGTCCGATGGACTGCCGACCTGCGGACACTGTTCACGCAGCACAGTGGTGGCTTCGAGCTGGTTCCTGCTTTCGAGCTGGTGGATCTGGGGCGTGTGCTCGAGGTGCGGCAGATGTTCTTCGACGCTGAGGAATTCGTAGTCGAACAGCATGCCGATCTCCCTCCGGTTGCAGCAGATGCCGAGCGTCCGGCGGGATCACCAGCGGATCGCTTCGTTCCGCAGTTCATTCCGATCGCCGAAGACAACACCGGTGCTGTGCTGGTCGTGGACATGCGCAGCGGCGAGCTGAGCGGCTGCGTCATCGAGTTCAGCACCAGCATGGGGGGCTCCGAGGCGTTGTGGCCGTCGCTCGGAGCGCTGGTAAGTGATGTGCTCACCGCCCTGACTACGGACGGAGCGTTGTTGCAGGGGAAGTATCGGCCAGAGGTCGGGGCGGGTCTTACGTGGTCACGAATGACGTGAGCACGTAGTGGTGTTCGACCAGGACGTTTTCAGGGTTGAACTCCGCCATGATCACTACATCGACAGATCTGGCGGTCCCGTTATCGGATGTGTTGAGTGATCGCGGCGGGGCGCACATGAGGGGCACCGACTAGGGCGGTGGTTGACCCGTTTGTCCTCGGAGTGGGTGCAGTCCTCGTGCGCTACCGTGCCTTGATGAACCAATCCGGCGTGGCCGTCGCGGATCATCATCAGTTCGTCCTGGGATCTGTGACCGCGGAAACCTACGAACCGTCGGAGACCGGCAGTGTCATCGAGGTCGGGCAGAACTTCGTCACGGTCATGACCGGCATCGCCTACGGTCCGGTGTCGTTGACCGTCGAGGTCTGCGACAACGAGCCGGCTTTCCACGCCGATCGGTGCGCGTGGGAGGTCGTGGAGGAAGCCACGGTGAAGGTGACCAAGGCATTCGCCGTGATCACCCTGAGTGGGGAGAAGCTACCCGACTTCGACCGGCTGGCCATCGGCCGGGGGTCGTATCGGTTCCGGGTGTCCGGTCGCGGTCGGGACACGCACTGGGCTCTCGAGGTCGACGAGCCCACCGAGGAGTATCTGGTGCAGGTGTGGCGGGTGAATCGGCCCCACGGGATGGTTCGGCTTCACAAGACGGACAGTGCCTGGGATCAGGAGATCGTCGAACATCCGACCCGCGCGTGGTGGGACCCCGATCCGGCCGCCGACGCGACCATCTACCTGAGGGTCGGCTACGAGAAGATGGCCGAGGCGGCGAAGCAGGAGGCCATCCGATGGGGTGGGAGACCGCCGTCCGAGAAACTGAGCCGGTGCCCCCAGGCGATCGACCTCGCCGGTGTCGATCGCGCGCTTGCGGACGCGATCGCGAGGGCTCGCGAGCCGAAACTTCGGCGCATTACCGTCTGGGCTGTCCGACGAGCGTTCACCATCGCCGGCATCGCCGACAGGGATTGGATCGCGCCGGCACTGGATGCGCTCGAGGACGGCAACCGGACGTTGCCGCCCCCGTTCGGCCGCGACGAACCTGAGCAGCTGTGGCAGGCGTTCCAGGACGACCCCACCATCGACACCACAATCCCTGAGAACGGTCCGGCTCCGGCGCCGGTCATCGCGATGTACGCGGTGCGAGATGCCTCCGAATCGTTTGCATTCGATCCGCTGCGGGGCACGTTCCAGAGCCTTCAAACTGCCGCTCGGACCGACGGCGGGAACTACATCGCGCTGATCCGCGATCTACGAAAGGAGTTCTTCCCGAAGCTGATGCCCGCTGACCGGTACGAGAGGTGGATCTGATCATTTGCCCGCTGCTGCCCCGGGGGCCATGCCGTTCTCACCGCTCAGAACCGTGCCACCTATCGCCGAAGATCACACACATCGGCGGATTCAGTCGCGGATGTTTCATATACGTTCGTTTTCGGAACAAGATCAATTTTGCGGACCGATCCTGCACACAGCACACCCCGAAACCATCCGGCACTCGATCGTGTCTTGGGAAGACGGCTGTCCGACCGTGCTGTTCAACCGTCCTGCATGCCGGTCTCGAATAGCTGACCCAAACTCCACCATCGTCGCCTCATGGACGGAATCCTCATCGGCTGTGCCCGATGCGACACCGCAAACCGAGATCTGCGAACCCAACGCTCCGCGAGGCGGTCCGTTACCGCGGCAGACGCCGCCAGATCGCCCGCGGCAGCAACCGCATCCCGAAGAACACCGGCCGCAGCACTGCCGGCACCCACACCTCCCCGCGCCCGCGGTGCAACGCCCGCACCGTCGCCTCGGCGACCTGCGGTGGGGTGCTCGACAACGGTGCCGGGCTCATCCCCTCCGTCATCCGCCCGATCACGAATCCCGGGCGCACCAGCAGCAACGACACCCCGCTGCCGTGCAGCGCGTCGGCGAGGCCGGACGCGAAGCCGTCCAGGCCGGCCTTCGCCGAGCCGTAGACGTAGTTGGCGCGCCGCACCCGCCACCCGGCGACCGAGGAGAACACCACCAGCCGCCCCGACCCCTGCGCCCGCAACCGCTGCGCCAGGTCGGTGAGCAACGCGACCTGCGCGAGATAATCGGTGTGCACGATCGACACCGCATGCGCCGCATCGGTTTCTGCGCGGGCCTGATCGCCGAGGATCCCGAACGCCAGCACCGCCACGTCGATCGGCCCGAAGGCGGTAAGTCGATCGAGCACCGCCGAGTGGGTGCCGAGGGCATCGGCATCGAACTCGACGGCATGCACCGCCGCCGCACCCGCCGCCCGCACCGCGGCGCACTCGTCGACCAGGTCATCGGCGCGCCGCGCGGCCAGGATCACGGTGCGGCCCGGAGCGAGCCGGGTGGCGACCTCGACGCCGATCTCGCTGCGCCCCCCGAAGACGACGACGGTTCCCTGCACGGTGTGGTTCATGCGGCCAGTGTCCCGGTCCGACCTGCGGGATGCCCCGCCGGGGTTCTACTGTCGGCGGATGGACAGTGAGCGCACCCCGAGCATCGATGTCTTTCTCGCCGACCTGAAGGCCCGCCGCGACCTTGCAACCGGGCACGCCGCCGAGGAGGGCTTCCCCGAATTGGCCACCGTCCTGTTGACCGTCGCCGAACTCGACCGGTTGCTCGACGTCCATCAACATCAGGACACGGAGATCATCGTCCACGAGTTCATCGCCGGTCTGAACACCCGCTCCCTCCGCACGCTGCACGACCGGGAGAAAGCGGTGCGGCAGGCCGCCGCCGAGCATCCCGGTCCGCTCGCGGACCGGATCATCGCCCTCCTCGCCGAGTGACCGACGGGGACGGAATCAGCCGGGCAGCACCGTCAGCCCATGCGGGCGCCGGTTCATCGATTCGCAGCCGTCCTCGGTGACGACGACGATGTCCTCGATCCGCGCCCCCCACGCGCCGCGGAAGTAGATGCCCGGTTCGATGCTGAACGCCATCCCCGGCTGCAGGGTGTCGTCGTTGCCGGAGACGATGTACGGCTCTTCGTGCACCGACAGGCCGATGCCGTGCCCGGTGCGGTGCACGAACACCTCCCCGTAACCGGCGGCGGTGAGCAGGCTGCGGGCCGCGGCGTCGACGTCCTCGGCGCGCACCCCCGGGCGCACCGCGTCGACGGCGGCCTGCTGCGCCTGCTCGAGCACCGCGACCTTCGCCGCGACCTGCGGATCCGGTTCGCCGACACTATAGGTGCGGGTCGAATCCGAATAGTAGCCCGGTTCGACGGGACCGCCGATGTCGACGACGACGATGTCGCCCGATTCGATGACCCGCTCGGACACCTCGTGGTGCGGGTCGGCGCCGTGCGGACCGGACCCGACGATCACGAACGCCGCCGCGGTGTGCCCTTCTTCGAGGATCGCCGTGGTGATGTCCGCGGCGACCTGCGCTTCGGTGCGCCCGGGCCGCAACCACTCGCCCATGCGGGCGTGCACCCGGTCGATGGCGGCGCCGGCGCGGCGCAACGCCTCGACCTCGTCGGCGTCCTTGACCATCCGCAACTGCCGGATCACCGCGGTGGCCAGCGCCGGGACGGTACCGAACCGGGCGGTCAGCGGCACCAGGTGCAGCGCCGGCATCGCCTCGGCCACCGCGACCGCACCGGCCGCCGGAACCACGTCGCGCACCAGCGCATAGGGGTCCTGACCGTCCACCCAGTCCCGCACCGGCAGCCCGAGTTCACCGATGGCGGAGTCCTCGAGCGACGCCAGTTCCAGGCGCGGCACCACCACGGTGGCGCCGGACCCGTCGGTGGGGATCACCAGGCAGGTCAACCGCTCGAACGATTCGGCGCGGGAACCGGTCAGATACCGCAGGTCCGGGCCGGGGGTGATCAGCAACGCGTCGAATCCGGCGGCGGCCCCGAGTTCGGCGGCGCGGGCCAGGCGGGTGCCGTAACGGTCGGCGGGGAATCGGGTGGCGGCAGCACTCATGCATCCGAGCCTAGTGCGCGCGGCCGGATGGCAGGATGTGGTCCGTGACCGCACCCGAGAACACTTCGCCCGCACCGCACCCGACGTTGATGCTGCTCGACGGCGCGAGCCTGTGGTTCCGGGCCTTCCACGCCATCCCGGAGAAGGTCACCGCCCCGGACGGCAGCCCGGTCAACGCGGTGCGCGGCTTCGTGGACATGGTGGCCTCCCTGATCCGCACCCACCGCCCCACCCGGCTGGTGGTGTGCCTGGATCTGGACTGGCGCCCGGCCTTCCGGGTGGCGGCGATCCCCAGCTACAAGGCGCATCGCGTCGCCGCCGGTTCCGACGGCACCGTCGAGGAGGTGCCGCCCGCGCTGCTGCCGCAGGTGCCGCTGATCCTCGAGGTGCTCGCCGCCGCCGGCATCGCCACCGGCGGCGCGGCCGGGTTCGAAGCCGACGACGTGCTCGGCACCCTCGCCGCCCGCGAGACCACCGACCCGGTGATCGTGGTCAGCGGCGACCGCGACCTGCTGCAGGTGGTCACCGACACCCCGGTGCCGGTGCGGGTGCTCTACGCCGGCCGCGGCCTGGCCAAGGCCGAACTGTTCGACCCGGCGCTGGTCGCCGAACGGTACGGGGTGCCGGCCGAGCGGGCCGGCGCCGCCTACGCCGAACTCGCGGCGCTGCGCGGCGACCCTTCCGACGGGCTGCCCGGCGTCAAGGGCGTCGGCGAGAAGACCGCCGCGTCGCTGCTGCAGCAGTACGGTTCGCTCGACGCGGTGCGCGCCGCCGCCCGCGACGAGACGTCGTCGCTGGCGAAGGGCATGCGGGTGAAACTCGCTGCCGCGGCGGACTATCTGGATGCGGCGCTGCCGGTGGTGCGGGTGGCCACCGACGCGCCGGTGGAGCTGTCCCGCCCCGATGTGCTGCCGGCCGCACCGGCCGAGCCCGCGCACCTCACCGCCCTCGCGCAGCGGTGGGGACTCGACCGGCCGGTCACCGCGCTCGTCGCGGCCCTGGCCGACCGGTAGCGCCGCGGGCGGTCAGTTGGGGCGGCCGACCTCGTAGGTGCCGTCGTCGTCGGTGACGGTGACGGTCACCTCCCGGAACTGTCCGTCGACGGTGACCGAGCAGGTGAAACTGTGCCCGACCTCGACCTTCTGGTCGCTCGGGCACTGCACGTCCCCGACCTGCCCCGCCCCGTACGACTCGGTGAGCACCTGGGCGACACCGGCCTGGGTGGAGTCGGTGTCGAGAACCTTCCCGCCCAAGGTGGTCGCCGCGATCACCCCGACGACCACGAGGACGAGCACCGCCCCGGCCCCGCCGAGGATCCACGGCAGCTTCGACTTACCGCCGGGCTGCGGCGCCGTCCCGGGCTGCGGCGGCCACGGTCCGGCCGGGGCATCCCAGTTCTGCGGGCCGGGTTGCTGCCCGCCCCAACCCGGCGCGGGCTGAGCCGGTTGCCCGGGGGCACCCCACGGCTGCGGCCCGCCGGGCGGCTGCTGTCCCCAGCCGGGCGGCGGGGCGCCCCAGCCCGGCGGCTGCTGCTGCGGGGCGGGTCCCCACCCTTGGGGATGCGACGCACCCGGCTGCGCGGCCCACGGATTCGGTTGCCCCCCACGACCGGTGGCCGGGCCCCAACCCTGCGACTGCTGCGGCTGCTGCTGCGGCGGGTCGGCGGGCTGCTGCTGCCCCCAGCCGGTGCCGGCGCCGCTGCCGCTGCCCGGCGCCCACGGCTGCGCGCCGTGCGGAGGGGCCCACGGCGATGCCGGCTGCTCACCGCCGCCGGACCCGGGCCGCGGCGCCCACGACTCCGTCGGTTCCGGCGGCGTCTGTCCCGGGGAGTCCTGCGGTTCGTTCGGCCCGGTCATCGTCGTCTCCACTCACCCTTCCCGTTGTGTGCCCATACGGTAGCCTCCGCCCGCCGCGCCGGCAGCACCCCCGCCGACCGGTTCATTCGGCGCTCGGGTCGACAGCGACGACACCGCGCCGGATCGCGCCGACCGCCTTACCGGCGGTGCGGGCGAGCTCCGGATCGTCCGCGCTGGCGCGGATCTGGTCGAGCAGATCGATCAACTGGCGGCACCAGCGCACGAAATCGCCGGGTGACAGTTCCTTCCCGGCCGCCTCCGCGGCGACCAGCGCCTCGGTCAGCGAGGCGGTGCTCGCCCAGGTGTAGGCGGCGGTGACGAACCCCAGATCGGGTTCGCGGGTCGGGGGCAGCCGGTGCCGGATCTCCTCGGCGCGCAACCCGTCGCACAGCCGAACCGTTTCGGCCAGCGCCTGCCGGATCGGCCCGGTCGGGCCGACCACGGTGACCGGTTCGTCGGTACGCGATTCGTAGATCACCGCCGAGGCGACCGCCGCCAGCTCCGCCGGGGCCAGACCCGCCCACGCGCGGCGCCGCAGGCATTCGGCGACCAGCAGATCCGATTCGGTGTAGATGCGGGCGAGCCGCTCCCCCGCCTCGGTGGTCGCCGGATCGTCCCCGCCGGTCAGATAGCCGCGTTCGGTGAGCAACGCGACGATCTTCTCGAAGGTGCGCGCCAGCGAATCGGTCGCCGCGGCGGCCTTGCGTCGTTGCTGCTCGGTTTCGCGCAGCAACCGGTGGTAACGCTCCCCGAGGCGGGCCAGCGAGTCCAGGTCGGGGTGCGTCCGCGCCGGATGGTTCTTCAGCCGGCGCCGCAACGCGTCGATCTCCCGGGTGTCGCCCTTGGTCTTGGTGCGTTTCGGGCGCCGCGGCGGCACCAGCCCCTTCGACCGCAACGCCGAGGCGATGTCGCGGCGGCCGCGGCCGGTGCGGTGATCGACGTGCCGCGGCAGACGCAACCGGCCCAGCACCGTCGCCGGGGACGGGAAGTTCCCGGCGGACACCCGCCCGGACCAGGCGTCGGCGGTGACCACCTGCGGCCGGGGATCACCGGCGTCGGTGTCCGGGTCGACGACCACCGCCAACCCGGTGTGCTTCCCGGCGGGCACCGCGACGATGTCACCGCGCCGCAAGGCCACCAGCGACGCGACCGCCGCGGCCCGCCGGTCCTGTCGGCCACGCCGCTCGTGGTCGCGTTCGGTGTCGGTCAGCTCGGCCCGCAACCGCAGATAGTCGAGGATCTCGCTGCTCTCGCCGCCGAGCTGGTCGCGCAACTGCGCCAAGGTGGCCTCGTTGCGGTCGATGCCGCGTTTGAGACCGACCACCGACTTGTCCGCCTGGAACTGGGCGAAGGACATCTCGAGCAGGGCCCGGGACCGGTCGATGCCGACGGCATCGATGAGATTGACGGCCATGTTGTAGGACGGCCGGAACGAGCTGCGCAGCGGGAAGGTGCGGGTGGAGGCGAGCCCGGCGACCGCGGCCGGTTCGATACCCGGCTGCCACAACACCACCGCGTGGCCTTCGATGTCGATGCCGCGCCGCCCCGCGCGGCCGGTGAGCTGGGTATACTCGCCGGGGGTCAGCTCGGCGTGGGTGTCGCCGTTGAACTTGACGAGTTTTTCGAGCACCACGGTGCGCGCCGGCATGTTGATGCCGAGGGCGAGGGTTTCGGTGGCGAACACCGCCCGCACCAGCCCCCGCACGAACAACTCCTCGACGGTGTGCCGGAAGGCCGGCAGCATCCCGGCATGGTGGGCGGCGATGCCCCGTTCGAGGGCGGTACGCCAGGACGCGTAGCCGAGCACCTCGAGGTCGGCGCGCGGCAGATCCCGGGTGTGCTCGTCGATGATGCGGCCGATCTCGGCGGCCTCGGTGTCGTCGGTCAGGTGCAGTCCGGAGCGCAGGCACTGCTGCACGGCGGCGTCGCAGCCGGCGCGGCTGAACACGAAGGTGATCGCCGGCAGCAAACCGTCGCGGTCGAGGCGGACGATCACCTCCGGGCGCGGCGGCGGCCGGAAGCGGGGACCGCGATCGCCCCAGCGGTCCATCCCGGACAGGCTCTGCCGGTGCCGCACCGCCGACACCAGTTCCGGGTTGACGACGATATCGCGGCGGCGCCGCGCCGGAACGGTGTCCGGTTCGGCGCGGCGGTCGAACAGGTCGTAGATGCGGGAGCCGACCATCATGTGCTGGTGCAGCGGGATGGGGCGCACCTCGTCGACGACGACGGTGGTGTCGCCGCGCACCGTGGTCATCCAGTCGCCGAACTCCTCGGCGTTGGACACCGTCGCCGACAGGCTCGCCAGCCGCACATCCTCCGGCAGATGCAGGATCACCTCTTCCCACACGGCGCCGCGGAACCGGTCGGCGAGGAAGTGCACCTCGTCCATCACCACATGGGTGAGCCCGATCAGCGCGGTGGACGAGGCGTAGATCATGTTGCGCAGCACCTCGGTGGTCATCACCACCACCGCGGCATCGGCATTGATCGACTGGTCGCCGGTGAGCAACCCGACGGCGTCGGCGCCGTGCCGGGCACACAGATCGTGATACTTCTGGTTGCTCAGCGCCTTGATCGGGGTGGTGTAGAAGCATTTCGTGCCGGCCTGCAGCGCCAGATACACCGCGAACTCACCGACGACGGTCTTGCCCGCCCCGGTGGGGGCGCACACCAGCACCGAATGCCCGCCTTCGAGGGCGCGACACGCCTCGATCTGGAACGGGTCGAGGGGGAATTCCAGACCGGCGGCGAACGCCGTCAGATGCGGCGCCGGCGCGGCCGGCAGGTGCTCGCCGGTCACAGGGTGTCGGAGTAGTCGGTGCGGGCCGGATCGGCGCTGGTCGGGGCCGGCTTCTCCACCGGAGCGGGAGCGGCGATCGTCGAGCCCTCGTCGTCGTCGAGATCGGCCCAGCCCTCCGCGCGGGCCCGGCGCGCCCGCCGCCGGTCGGTCAACCGGGCGACCTGGATGGCGAACTCGACGAGCAGGGTCAACGCCAACGCCAGGGCGAGCATCGAGAACGGATCCTGGCCGGGGGTGGCGATGGCGGCGAAGACGAACACCGCCATGATCAGTCCGCGCCGCCACGCCTTGAGCTTCTCGTAGGGCAGCACCCCGACCCCGTTGAGCGCCACGATCACCAGCGGGATCTCGAAGGACACCCCGAAGATCACCAGCAGGTTCAGCAGGAACCCGAAGTACTCGGCGCCGGACAGGGCGGTGACCTGCACGTCGTTGCCGACACTGAGCAGGAACGACAAGGCGTGCGAGATCACCAGATAGGCCAGGACCGCACCGGCGACGAACAGGGTCGCCCCGCTGGTGACGAAGGCGACGGCGTAGCGGCGTTCCTTGCGGTACAGCCCCGGCGTGACGAACGCCCAGATCTGGTACAGCCACACCGGGCAGGCCATGACCACCCCGGCGGTCGCGGCGACCTTCAACCGCAGCATGAACTGTTCGAACGGGCCGGTGGCGAGCAGCCGGCACGCCCCGTCGGCGCTCAGATCGGCGCGAGCCGAGGGCGGCAGATCGCAGTAGGGGCCGCGCAGGATCTCGCCGAGGCTGTCGAGCCCGAACAGGCTGCGGCTGTACCAGACGAACCCGAGGATGGTGGTGAGCACGACCGCGGCGAGAGCGATCAGCAGACGCGTGCGCAATTCGTAGAGGTGCTCGACCAGCGACATGGTGCCGTCGGGATTGGTCTTGCGCCGGCTGCGGCGCGGATCGAACGGGATGCGCACGGTGCGGTTCTCAGCTCCTGTCGAGACCACCGGCGCACGGGCGTGCCGGGGTCAGCGGAACGCCGGGACACCCCTTCGAGGCGTCCCGGCAGGATGAACGTCGGTCAGGCAGACCGCGGTTCGGTGTGCGTGTTCTGCGCGGCGGGATCGGTCGTCGGCTGCGCGGCCGGCAACGGATTCGGGGCGGGCTGCGGCGCAGCCGAACGGGCGTCGTCGTTCTGCATCTCCTTGACTTCGCTCTTGAAGATGCGGAGCGAACGACCGAGACCGCGCGCGGCGTCGGGCAGCTTCTTCGAACCGAAGAGAATCACGACCACCAGTGCCACGATGGCCCAGTGCCACGGGCTCATTGCACCCATTTACAACCTCCACTGATCGGCTCCGATCGATGCTACCGGACCTCGAGCACAACCCACGGGTCCACGCAGGTGGATCCACCCACAATTGTCGCCGTTTTCACCCAGATGTTTCACAACGGTGTTGCGGACCCGTGGTCGGTGCCCTCCGCGTCGAGGTCGGTGTAGGCGGCCAGCGCCGCCGCGGCCCGCGCCCGCACCGCCGCCTGCAACTCGGGGGGGTCGAGCACCTGCACCCCGGCGCCGAGACCGAGCAGCAGCCGCGCCATCCAGTCCGGGGAGGCATAACGCATGATCGCCTCGCAGCCCCCCTCGGGCAGCACCTGCACGTCGGTGAGCGGATAGTAGTCGAGCAACCAGGTGTAGGGCGCGGCGATGCGCAACCGGGCCGCCGGCAACGACGGATCGCCCTCGAACAGTTCGAGGTGCTCGTCGTCGCCGAGCGCCCGGTGCGGGGGCCGGGCCGGTTCGTCGAGCACGGTGGCCGCATCGATCCGGTCGAACCGGAACAGCCGCACCCCCTCGGCGCTGCGGCACCACGCCTGCAGATAGGCGTGCTCGTCGATGATCACGATGCGGATCGGGTCGACGACCCGTTCCGAGACGGTGTCGCGAGAGGCCGAATAGTAGGTCAGGTGCACGGCGCGGCCGTCGCGCACCGCCGCCCGCACCCGCCCGGCCGCGCCGCTGTCCCCACCTGCCGCCGCGGCGCCGGTGACCTCGCCCGGCCCGGGACCGGCGGCGGGGGCGGCGGCGGTCCCGGCAGCCGCCTCGATCTTCGCGATCGCGGACTGCGCCGCCGACGGATCGACCACCCCGGGCATCTCCTGCAACGACCGCAACGCCACCAGCAGCGCGGTGGCCTCGGTGGAGGTCAACCGCAGCGGCCGGTCGATACCGGCGGTGAAGGTCACCACGATGCTGTCCTCGGAGAACGACAGATCGATCAGATCGCCGGGGCCGTAACCGGGCAACCCGCACACCCACAGCTGATTCAGATCATCCATCACCTGCTTGGGGGTCACCCCCAGATCCCGCGCCGCCTCGGCCGCGCTGATCCCCGGATGCGCCAGGAAATAGGGCACCAGATTCAGCAGCCGCCCCAACCGCGCCGACAGCCGTGTACTCATCGACTCTCCTCCCCCGCCCGACCCGCTGCCCGCCCCAGGATGCGCTGCACCTCGGCGCGCAACTCCGGCGGGTCGAGCACCAGCGCGTCCGCTCCCTGCCCCGCCACGATCCGCGCGATCCACTCCCAGGACCGCACCGGCACCTCGAGCACCATCCCGTCCCGGCCGCCGACCCGCCGCGCCGCCCCGTCCCGGCCGAGCCGGCGCAGCTCGTACGCCCGCCCGTCGGCCACCCACAACCGCGCCGACCCGCTCACCTCCGCCGGGGAGGTCGCGGCGAGCACCCGGGCCCGCAGATCCACCCCCTCCGGGATCTGCACCGCCCCCTCCGGCCCGATCGCGGTGATCTCGTCGCCGATACGCGAGAGCCGGAAGGTCCGCACCGCATCCCGGTCACGGTCGTGGCCGACCAGATACCAGCGGCCGTGCACGGTGACCACACCCCACGGTTCGACGGTGCGGGTCGACCACGGCTCGGTCGGCGAACTGCGATGGGTGAACCGCACCGCCCGGCGCGCGTCGATCGCGGCGAGCAGCGCCGTCAGGGCAGGTTCGGAGCCACGGGCGCGCGGCGGCAGCGGCGCGACCACCTCCCCACCGTCGGTGTCGACGCGGATCCCGGACGCCCGCAACTTCAGCACCGCGCCCTGCGCCGCGGCGGTCAGTTCCGGGGACTCCCACAGCGCGGCGGCGACGGCGACCGCGGCGGTCTCCTCCCGGGTCAGGTCGATCTCCGGCAGCTCGTAGGCGTCGCGGTTGATGCGATAACCCTCCACCGTCGACGACCGGGACGGCCGCCCCGTCTCCAGCGGCACCCCCAGATCACGCAGTTCGTTCTTGTCCCGTTCGAACATGCGGCTGAACGCCTCGTCGCTCGCGCATTCGGAGTAGCCGGCCACCGAGGCCCGGATCTTCTCCGCGGTCACGAACTGTCGGGTGGACAGCAGCGCGATGACCAGGTTCACCAGTCGTTCGACTTTCGAGATCGCCACGGGCCAACCCTAGTGCCCGCACCGGCCCGGCACCGCACGGACGCTCGCGCACCGGGAACCGCGCCCCCGGGCCGGCAGGGATCCTCACATCGAGGCGATGAGCCGTTCGACGCGTTCGTCCACCGACCGGAAGGGGTCCTTGCACAACACCGTGCGCTGCGCCTGATCGTTGAGCTTCAGATGCACCCAGTCGACGGTGAAATCCCGGCCCGCGGCCTGCGCGGCCGCGATGAAATCCCCACGCAGTTTCGCCCGGGTGGTCTGCGGCGGGGTGTTCACCGCCGCCTCGACCGACTCGTCGTCGGTGGCGCGGGCCGCCAAACCCTTGCGCTGCAGCAGATCGAACACCCCGCGGCCCCGTTTGATGTCGTGATACGCCAGATCCAGCTGGGCGATCTTCGGGTGCGACAGTTCCATGTCGTAGCGGTCCTGATAACGCTGGAACAGTTTGCGTTTGATCACCCAGTCGATCTCGGTGTCGACCTTCGCGAAATCCTGCGATTCGACCGCGTCGAGGACCCGACCCCACAGGTCCACCACCTGCGCGACGTGCGGGTCGGGTGCGCGCTGATCCAGATATTCCACCGCCCGCGCATGATATTCGCGCTGGATGTCGAGGGCACTGGCCTGCCGGCCCCCGGCCAGGCGCACCGGCCGCCGCCCGGTCGGATCGTGGGAGACCTCCCGGATCGCGCGGATCGGGTTGTCGAGCGCGAAATCCCGGAACGGCACCCCCGCCTCGATCATCTCGAGCACCAGCGACGCCGAGCCCACCTTGAGCATCGTGGTGGTCTCGGACATGTTCGAGTCCCCGACGATCACGTGCAGCCGCCGGTACTTCTCGGCGTCGGCGTGCGGCTCGTCGCGGGTGTTGATGATCGGCCGCGACCGGGTGGTCGCCGACGACACCCCCTCCCAGATGTGCTCGGCGCGCTGCGACAGGCAGAAGGTGGCGGCCTTCGGGGTCTGCAGCACCTTCCCGGCCCCGCAGATCAACTGCCGGGTCACCAGGAACGGCAGCAGCACATCGGAGATGCGGGAGAACTCCCCCACCCGGGCGACGAGATAATTCTCGTGGCATCCGTAGGAATTGCCCGCCGAGTCGGTGTTGTTCTTGAACAGGAAGATGTCGCCGCCGATGCCCTCCTCGGCCAGGCGCTGCTCGGCGTCGATCAGCAGCTCCTCAAGCACCCGTTCCCCGGCGTGATCGTGCTCGACGAGCTGGAGCAGATCGTCGCATTCGGCGGTGGCGTATTCGGGATGCGAGCCGACGTCGAGGTACAGCCGCGCCCCGTTGCGCAGGAACACATTGGAGCTGCGCCCCCAGGACACCACCCGGCGGAACAGATAGCGGGCCACCTCGTCGGGGCTCAACCGACGATGCCCGTGGAAGGTACACGTGACGCCGAATTCCGTCTCGATACCCATGATTCGTCGCTGCACACTTCGACAGTACCGCGCGTACCCGGCCCCGACAGGGCGCAACGACATCTACGGTGCGAGGTGTGATCCTTCGCGAGCATTACCGCACCGCCGACCACGCCCTGTTCGAGCGCAGCGGCGCGCTCGGCCCGTCCCTCGCCGACCCGGTGCTCCGCGATCTCGGCCGGGCCGCCAACCGCAGCGTGCTCTGGCTCGGCGCTGCCGCAGTCTGCGCCGCCGCCGGGGGGCACGCGCGGCGCGGCGCGGTGCGCGGACTGTTGTCGGTCGCCGGCGCCAGCGCCCTGACCAACGGGCTGCTCAAACCGTTGCTGCCGCGCCGCAGGCCCCCGGCGCGCACCGAGGCGAAATTCCGGCGACGCAGCGTGCCGATCCCCCGCTCGTCGTCGTTTCCGTCCGGGCACGCCGCCTCGGCGGCCGCCTTCGTCACCGGTGTCGCGCTCGAATCCCCCGCGACCGCCGCGGTGCTCACGCCGCTGGCCGCGGCCGTCGCCTACTCGCGGGTCCACACCGGCGTGCACTGGCCGGGTGATGTCGTCGTCGGCGCCGCGGTCGGCGCCGCAGTGGCCTGGTCCACCCGCCGCTGGTGGGCGGTGCGCAGCCGCGAACCGGCCGAAGTGCAGGTCGCGGCCGCCGCCCCGGCCCTGCCCGGCGGCGACGGCCTGCTCCTGCTCGTCAACCCCGGCGCCGGAACCGCCGACGAAACCGCCACCGCGGCCACCGCCGCCCTGCCCGGCGCGCAGCGCGTCGACCTCGCACCCGACCACGACCCGACCACCGACCTGCCGCGCCTGCTCGCCGCGCACCGGCCCCGCGCGCTCGGGGTGTGCGGGGGCGACGGCACCGTCGCGGCGGTGCTCGCCGCCGCCCGCGACGCCGAACTGCCGGTCGCGGTCTTCCCCGGCGGCACCCTCAACCACTTCGCACACGATCTCGGGGTGACCGACCTGGCGGAGACGGCGCGCGCGATCACCACCGGGCAGGCGGTGGCGGTCGGGCTCGGGCAGGTGACGGTGACCGGACCCGGCGGTCGCACGGTGCAGCGCTTCGCCAACACCGCCAGCCTCGGCGGCTATCCGGATGCGGTGCGGCTCCGGCAACACTGGGAACCGCGCATCGGCAAATGGCCGGCGGCGGGGCTGGCGATGATCGCGGTGTTGCGCACGGCGAGCCCGATGCCGGTGAGCATCGACGGCGACGGGCGTGCGGTGTGGTTGCTGTTCGTCGGCAACGGCCGCTACAGCCCCGGCGACCAGGTGCCGATGTCGCGGTCGCATCTCGACCCGGGCACCCTCGACGTGCGGTATCTGCGGGCCGACCTCCGCCTGTCGCGGCTGCGGCTGCTCGCCGCCGCCGCGACCGGCACCCTCGGAGCGTCCCCGGTCTATCGGCATCGGCACGTGCGCAGCCTGTCGGTGCAGGTCGCGGGGCAGCCGGTGGCGTTGGCCACCGACGGAGAGGTGCCCGCCGACGGCACCACCTTCGAGTTCGTGGTGCTGCCGTCGGCGCTGGCGGTCTACCGGCTACCGGCCGATCAGCCGGCGTCCGGGCCCGGTTCGGTGCCCGGACCGTCCGACTCCGGCTGAGCGGCGCTCGGGGTGGGCAGCAGCGGGTCGAGCGCCGCCCCGGAGATGCGGCGGAACGCGCGGCGCGGCCGCTGCTTCTCGAGCACCGCGACCTCGAGTTCCCCGCGACCGAGCACCCGCAGTGCCCCGTCGGTGCCGGTGGGTTGCTGCAGGGCGGTCACCGCGACCGCCACCGCCTCCCCCAGGGGCAGCTCCGGCCGATAGGACGAGCGCAGGGCGGTGAGAATCGGCTCGGTGTTGCCGCCCATCACCACGAACTGCGGCTCGTCGACGATCGACCCGTCGTAGGTGATGCGGTACAGCTGCGGGGCGTCGTCGGTGTCGGCGCGGCCGACCTCGGCCACGCAGATCTCCACCTCGTACGGTTTGGGCTGTTCGGTGAAGATCGTGCCGAGGGTCTGCGCGTAGGCGTTCGCCAACGCCCGCCCGGTCACATCCCGCCGATCGTAGGAATAACCCCGCATGTCGGCGTGCATGATCCCGGCGCGGCGCAGATTCTCGAACTCGTTGTACTTGCCGACGGCGGCGAACCCGACCCGATCGTAGAGTTCGCTGATCTTGTGCAGTGCCTTGGACGGGTTCTCCGCGACGAGCAGCACCCCGTCCTGATAGGTCAACGCGATCACCGACCGGCCCCGGGCGATGCCCTTGCGGGCCAGCTCCGAGCGATCGCGCATGATCTGCTCGGCGGAGGCATAGTACGGAAGTGTCACCGGGCATCTCCTGCGGTGCGGTCGGCCACGATGGTGCGGGCCAGCTCGGACAGGTTTTCCTCCGCGACCGTCACGGCCCCGGCCGCGGTGATCACCACCGCCGTCGGGTAGATGCCGCGGGTGGTGTCCGGGCCGCCGGTGGCGGTGTCGTCGTCGGCCGCGTCGTAGAGGGCCTCCACGGCGGTGCGCAGCGCGCTCTGCTCGTCGGCGTCGGCGCGGTAGAGCTTCTTCAGCGACGACCGGGCGAACAGCGAACCCGAGCCGACCGCGTGGTAGCCGGCGCGTTCCTCGTAGCGGCCACCGACCACGTCGTAGGACACGATCCGGCCGGCGCGATGCGGATCGGGGGCGTCGAGATCGAATCCGACGAGCAGCGGCACCACGGCCAGGCCCTGCATCGCCGCCCCGAGATTGCCGCGCACCATCGCCGAGAGCCGATTGGCCTTGCCGTCGAAGGTCAGCGGCACCCCTTCGATCTTCTCGTAGTGCTCGAGTTCGACGGCGAACAGCCGCACCAGTTCGATCGCCAGGCCCGCGGTGCCGGCGATGCCGGCGGCCGAATAGCTGTCGGTGATGAACACCTTGTCGACATCGCGGGAGGCGATCAGGTTGCCCATCGTCGCGCGCCGGTCCCCGGCGAGCAGCACACCCCCGTCGAAGGTCACCGCCACGATGGTGGTGCCGTGCGGCGCGAGTTCCACGTGCTCACCTCGCTCGAGCCGGAACCGGTTCTCCGGCAGCATCTCCGGGGCGTGCCGGCGCAGATGCTCGGAGAACGACGACAAGGGCGACGCGAGGTGCAGCCTCGGCTGCACCTCGCGGTAGGGAAGAGAGGACCGTTCGGCTGTCACTGGCCACCTTTCTGCACATATGCCCGCACGAAGTCCTCTGCGTTCTCCTCGAGCACGTCGTCGATCTCGTCGAGAAGATCGTCGGTGTCCGAGGCGAGCTTCTCGCGACGTTCCTGACCGGCACCGCCGTCACCGACGACCTCGTCGTCGTCTCCGCCGCCACCGCGTGTGGTCTGCTCCTGTGCCATCGCCGACGACCTCCTCCTGTATTCGGCGCGGTCCGTCCCCGGTCGACGATCGGTGCGGTCACCGCTGCTTCGAACTCCTACCCTACCCAGCCGAACGCCCCGGCGGTGGCGACACGCGTTCGGTCACCGCGACCGCCCGGCGGGTTCAGTGGGTGAGCTGATCGACCAGTTCCGCCGCCGACTGCGCCGTCTCGAGCAACTCGCCCACGTGGGCGCGGGTGCCGCGCAGCGGTTCGAGCGTCGGGATGCGCACCAGCGATTCGCGGCCGAGATCGAAGATCACCGAATCCCAGCTCGCCGCCGCGATGTCGGCGCCGAAGCGGCGCAGGCATTCCCCGCGGAAATACGCGCGGGTGTCCGACGGCGGGCTGTGCACCGCGTCGAGCACCTGCTGCTCGGAGACCAGCCGCTGCATCGAGCCGCGCGCCACCAACCGGTTGTACAGGCCCTTGTCCAGGCGCACATCCGAATACTGCAGGTCCACCATGTGCAGGCGCGGCGCCGACCAGGACAACCCCTCCCGGTTGCGGAAACCCTCGAGCAGCCGCAGTTTCGCCGGCCAGTCCAGCAGGTCCGCGCATTCCATCGGGTCGCGTTCGAGCAGGTCGAGCACCATCGCCCACTTGTCGAGGATGTCGAGCACCCGCTTGTCCTCGGTGCCGTCGTGGAACCTCGCGGCCCGCTCGTGATAGATCCGCTGCAGTGCCAGCCCGGTCAGTTCCCGGCCGTCGGCGAGCGCAACGGTCTTGCGCAGGCTCGGATCGTGGCTGATGTGGTGGACCGCGGTGACCGGGCGGGCCAACTGCAGATCCGACAGGTCGATACCGGCCTCGATCAGATCGAGCACCAGCGCCGTGGTGCCCACCTTCAGGTAGGTGGACATCTCCGCCAGATTCGCATCGCCGATGATCACGTGCAGCCGCCGGTACTTGTCGGCGTCGGCGTGCGGCTCGTCGCGGGTGTTGATGATGCCGCGTTTGAGGGTGGTCTCGAGCCCGACCTCCACCTCGATGTAGTCGGCGCGCTGCGAGAGCTGGAAACCCGGCTCGTCCCCGGACTGGCCGAGCCCCACCCGCCCCGAACCGGTGATCACCTGCCGGGACACGAAGAACGGGGTCAGGCCCGCCACCACCGCCGAGAACGGGGTGTCGCGGTCCATCAGATAGTTCTCGTGGGTGCCGTAGGAGGCCCCCTTGCCGTCGACGTTGTTCTTGTACAGCTGCAGGCGCGGCGCGCCGGGCACACTCGAGGCGTGCCGGGCGGCGGCCTCCATCACCCGTTCCCCGGCCTTGTCCCAGATCACCGCGTCGAGCGGGTCGGCGACCTCCGGGGCGGAGTACTCGGGGTGGGCGTGGTCGACATACAGCCGCGCCCCGTTGGTGAGGATCATGTTCGCGGCACCGACCTCGTCGGCGTCGACGACCGGGGCGGGCCCGTTGAACCGGCCCAGATCGAACCCGCGGGCGTCCCGCAGGGGCGATTCGACCTCGTAGTCCCAGCGGGTGCGTCGGGCCCGCGGCACGCCCTCGGCGGCCGCATACGCCAGAACGGCCTGCGTGGAGGTCAGGATCGGGTTCGCCGATGGTTCGTTGGGTGAGGAGATCCCGTACTCGACCTCGATACCGATGATCCGCTGCATGCTCTCGAGCCTAGGTGATCGTGCCGTCGGCGGCGGGCAACAGCCCCACCGCGCTCAGGGAGCCGGTCGGGGGGTGCAGTCCAGATAGTCGGGCGCCCCGATCGCCCGCAACGCCCAGCGCACCGGCAGCGGCGCCCAATCCGCCTGCGGGTCGTGCCCGATCCGCGGGCCGGTCACCGGCACCGCCCGGCCCCGGGTGTGCACCACCGCGCCGCCGGCGGCGCACACATTGCGCACCCAATCGGTGTCCGCGCCGTAGGTCAACGCGATCCGCAGATCGTCGCCGGCGGTGAACAGCAACACCGGGGTGCGGAAGGACCGGCCGGACCGGCGACCGCGATGTTCGACCACCGCGGTGCCGGGCAACAGTTGCGCGAACGGGGTGGTGACCCGGTTGGTGGCCACCTTGTTGACTCGCGCCAGCGTGCGCCGCAGCGGCATGGCTGCTCCTCCCCCCTCCGCACCGCGCGCCCGGACCCGGCCCGCGGTGCGGGCAGGCCCGGGCGGGGCCGTGCGGTCCCTACAGGTACTGGCCGGTGTTCGATTCGGTGTCGATCGCGCGGCTCGCGCTCGCGTTCTTGCCGGTGACCAGGGTCCGGATGTACACGATCCGTTCGCCCTTCTTCCCCGAGATCCGGGCCCAGTCGTCCGGATTGGTGGTGTTGGGCAGGTCCTCGTTCTCGGCGAACTCGTCGACGATCGAGTCGAGCAGATGCTGCACCCGCAAACCGGGTGCACCCGTCTCGAGGACCGACTTGATCGCGTACTTCTTGGCGCGATCGACGATGTTCTGGATCATCGCCCCCGAGTTGAAGTCCTTGAAGTACAGGACCTCCTTGTCGCCGTTGGCGTAGGTCACCTCGAGGAACCGGTTGTCCTCGGACTCGGCGTACATCCGCTCGACGACCCGTTCGATCATCGTGCGCACGCAGGCCGCCCGGTCACCGCCGAACTCGGCGAGATCGTCGGCGTGCACGGGCAGGTTCTCGGTCAGATACTTCGAGAAGATGTCCTGGGCGGCCTCCGCGTCCGGACGTTCGATCTTGATCTTCACGTCGAGGCGGCCCGGCCGCAGGATCGCCGGGTCGATCATGTCCTCCCGGTTCGACGCGCCGATCACGATGACGTTCTCGAGGCCCTCGACACCGTCGATCTCGGCGAGCAGCTGCGGCACCACCGTGGTCTCCACATCCGACGACACCCCCGACCCGCGGGTCCGGAAGATCGAATCCATCTCGTCGAAGAAGACGATCACCGGGGTGCCCTCGGAGGCCTTCTCCCGGGCCCGCTGGAAGATCAACCGGATGTGCCGTTCGGTTTCCCCGACGAACTTGTTCAGCAGCTCCGGGCCCTTGATGTTGAGGAAGAACGACTTGGCTTCCTTCGAGTCGTCGCCGCGGGCCTCGGCGATCTTCTTGGCCAGCGAGTTCGCCACCGCCTTGGCGATCAGGGTCTTGCCGCAGCCGGGCGGACCGTACAGCAGCACCCCCTTCGGTGGGCGCAACGAATACTCGCGGAACAGATCCTTGTGCAGGAACGGCAGTTCCACCGCATCGCGGATCTGCTCGATCTGCCGGCCCAGACCACCGATGTCGTTGTAGCCGACGTCCGGGACCTCCTCGAGCACGAGATCTTCGACCTCGGCCTTCGGGATCCGTTCGAAGGCGTAACCGGCCTTGCTGTCGACCAGCAGCGAATCACCCGGTCGCAGCGTGAACGAGGCGGCCTCCTCGTCGAGGAGGTCGAGCGGGGCGTCGAGGGCGGCCGCGGCCAGCGGCGCCGCCAGCCACACGATGCGTTCTTCGTCGGCATGCCCGACCACCAGCGCGCGGGTGCCGTCGTCGAGCACCTCCCGCAAGGTGGTGATCTCACCGACGCGTTCGAAGCCCCCGACCTCCACGACGGTCAACGCCTCGTTCAACCGCACCGTCTGACCGGGCCGGAAGGTGTCGAGTTCGAGATTCGGCGACACCGCGACCCGCATCTTGCGGCCCGAGGTGAACACATCGACGGTCTGGTCGTCGAACGTCTCGAGCAGCACCCCGTATCCGCTCGGGGGCTGGGCGAGCCGGTCGACCTCCTCCCGTAGGGTGATCAACTGCTGGCGCGCGTCCTTGAGGGTCTCGAGCAGTTTGCCGTTGCGGACCGTGAGGGACTCGAGCCGGGCTTCGAGGTCGCGTATCTGATCGGTCGGTTCGCCGAGCCGACGGCGCAAGGTCGCCACCTCTGCGCGCAACTCTTCGATTTCGCGTGCCGCCGCAACCGCATCCGGCTTCTCTGACGAGCTCATAGCGACTCCCTCCACTGTCGATCATTCCACGCTACCGGGACATCGCCCAGCGCGGGAGAGGACACGAAACAGTCGTGTTCCGAACGTGTGTCGCGGGTGGGACAGGTCACGCCACCACCCTCCGGGCCGATGTTAGGCTTCCCTAATATCGCGAGTCGTTCGTTTCTCCCGAAAGGTACCCCGCCGTGATCTCACCCACCGCTCGCGTGACCTGCACCGCCGCAGTGCTCACCGCCCTGGCCACGCTCACCGGCTGCAGCTCCGACAGCAGCGAGGACACCGCCCCCGCCACGACCACCCCGACCACCACCACGAGCACCGTCGCCGCCGCGCCCGTGACCACCGAACAACTGCAGACCCAGATCGACGTGTTCTTCGACCCGGCCGCCACCAGCGCCGACCGCGCCGCGGTGGTGGAGAACGGCACCGCCCGGCTCGCCGTGCTCGACCAGTTCACCGGCGTGCTCGCCGGCTACCCGCTCACCGGCACCGTCGGCGAGATCACCACCGTCGACGCCGACACCGTCACCGCCACCACCGACGTCACCGGCCCCCACGGCGGCGCACCCATGCCGCTGACCTTCGAACAGGTCGACGGCACCTGGCTCATCGCCGACGAAAGCGCCTGCTCGGTGCTCAGCATGGGCCGGCTCAGCTGCGAATGACCCCGCCTCGGGCGCGGCGCCGGCTCAGCCCTTGCTGGGCCGGCGCTGCGGCTTCGGGGTCTCCACCCCGTCCTGCAGCCGCCGCGCACTGACCAGAAACGCCGTGTGCCCCTGCATCCGATGCTCCGGCCGCACCGCCAGACCCACCACATGCCAGCCGCGCACCATCGACTCCCACGACCGCGGCTCCGTCCAGCAGGTCTGCTCCCGCAAGGCCTCCACCACCCGCGACAACTGCGTCGTCGTCGCCACATAGACGATCAGCACCCCACCGGGCACCAACGCCGCCTTCACGGTGTCGAGCACCTCCCACGGCGCGAGCATGTCCAGCACCACCCGATCCACCCGGCCGTGCGTGTCCAGGTCGTAATCGGCCAGATCACCGAGCACCGTCGTCCAGTTCGCCGGGCGCTCCCCGAAGAAGGTGTCCACATTGCGCTCGGCGTATTCGAGGTGATCCGCCCGCACCTCGTACGAGATCACCTGCCCCGCCGGGCCCGCCGCCCGCAGCAACGAACAGGTCAACGCCCCCGACCCGGCCCCGGCCTCGAGCACCCGCGCCCCCGGGAAGATGTCGCCCTCCTGCACGATCTGCGCCGCATCCTTCGGGTAGATCACCTGCGCGCCCCGCGGCATCGACATCACATAGTCGACCAGCAGCGGCCGCAACGCCAGATACGGCGTGCCGTTCGTGGAGGTCACCACCACCCCCTCGTCGGTGCCGATCAGATCGTCGTGCAGGATCCCGCCGCGATGGGTGTGGAATTCCTTGCCCGGCTCGAGCACCACGGTGTACTTGCGGCCCTTGGCATCGGTCAACTGCACCCGGTCTCCGACCTCGAACGGTCCGCTGCGCCCGAGTCCGCCTACTGCCATCGCCGTGTCCACCTTCGTTCCAGCCCCGCACCCGCGAACAGGCACGCAGGTCCGGCACCGTGTCGGACCCGCGTCCTAGCCTGCCAGGTGTGACCACAGCCGCGACCACACCCCCCACCGACGGGGTGCGGCCGCTCGCCCTGTCCCCCTCGCGGGCCGCCGACTTCACCCGCTGCCCGCTGCTGTACCGGTTCCGGGCCGTCGACCGGCTCACCGCACCACCCACCCGTGCCCAGGCACGCGGCACCGTCGTCCACGCCACCCTCGAAGCGCTGTTCGCCCTCGACGCCCCCGACCGCACCCGCACCGCCGCCGAAGCCCTGCTCCCGGCCGCGCTGACCCGGGCACTCGACGCCGACCCCGGCCTCCGCCGGCTCGTCGACACCACCACCCGGCCGGCCTTCCTCGCCGAGGCCGCCGCCGCGCTCGGCACCTACTTCACCGTCGAAGACCCCACCGCGGTCACCGCCGAAGGCTGCGAACTGCGCGTCGAGACCGTCCTCGACGGCGACATCCCGCTGCGCGGCATCATCGACCGCCTCGACATCGACGCCACCGGCGCCGTGCACGTCGTCGACTACAAGACCGGCCGCGCCCCAGCGCCCCACCTCGAACGCACGGCGCTGTTCCAGCTGAAGTTCTACGCACTGATGCTGTTGCAGCAGCGCGGCATCGCCCCGGCCTCGCTGCGGTTGCTGTATCTCGGCGACGGCCAGGTGCTGCACTATCGCGCCGACCCCGACCAACTGCGCCGCTTCGAACGCGTCGTGCGGGCACTGTGGACCACGATCCGGCACCTGCGCGCCGACGGCGACTTCCGCCCCAACCCCGGCCCCGGCTGCCGGTGGTGCGATCATCAGGGCCTGTGCCCGGCCTTCGGCGGCACCCCACCGCCGTACCCGCGACGCTGAGACAGCGCCGCCGACGCCAGCCGCATCCCACCGCCCCGAACAGCAGGAGAACACCGAGTGAGCGACGCCGCCTACTACCTGCCGGTCCCTGAGGCCGCGTCCCCCACCACCGCGGCCGACGACCTGGAGATCGCGGTGTTCCGGCCCACCGCCCGCACCGTCAGCACCTGGGGACCACACCTGCAGCACGGCGCACCGCCCTCGGCGCTGCTCGCCCGCGCGATCGAACGGCACCGGCCCCGCCCCGACACCCGCCTCACGCGCCTGACCGTCGACCTGCTCGGTCCCGTACCCCTGACCGACCTCGAGGTCCGCACCCGCATCGAACGACCCGGTCGCCGGATCGAACTCGTCGTCGCCGAACTGTGGGCCACCGCCCCCGACGGCACCGACCGCGCGGTGGCGCGCGGCACCGGCTGGCGCCTGGAAACCGTCGACCTGCCCGAAATCAGCTGCACCTCCGAACCCCCGCTGCCGCCGCCCGCCGAGGCCACCCCCGCCGACCCCGACCCGTCCTGGAAAGGCGGCTACATCGACACCCTCGACTGGCGCATCGTCGTCCCCTTCGGCGCACCGGGCCTGTCCTCGGCGTGGATGCGCAGCGAGATCGCCCTCGTCGAAGGCGAGACCCCCAGCGGGCTCGACCGGCTGATGAGCGTCGCCGACGTCGCCAACGGGGTCGGTTCCAAACTCGATCCCCGCCGCTGGACGTTCCTCAACACCGAACTGACCGTGCACCTGTTCCGCGTCCCACAATTCCGCGAGCAGGACTGGGTCGGGATCGCCGCGGAAATGTCCGTCGGACCCGACGGGGTCGGCATGACCGCCGGGCTGCTCTACGACGAGACCGGCACGCTGGGCCGCATCACCCAGAACGTGCAGGTGCGGCCCCGCTGATCGCGGAGCCGCACCGAAAGACAACCAGGTGGCAAGCGTGCCTATTCGGCGGCGCGCATCGCCCGGCACGAACGGATGTTCGACGCGAGGATCGCGCGCGCCCCGATCTCGGCGAGCCGGTCCATCACCGCGTTGTGCCCCTTACGCGGCACCATCGCCCGCACCGCCACCGACGTCTCGTCGGCCAGCGGCGAGATCGTCGGCGACTCCAACCCGGGGGTGACCTGCACCGCCTGATCGAGCAGGTGCTTGGGGCAGTCGTAGTCGATCATCACGTACTGCTGCGCGAAGACCACACCCTCGAGCCGGGCGATCAGCTGATTGCGGGCCCGATCCGAACGATCCGAACCCTCCCGCTCGATCAGCACCCCCTCCGAATCGCACAACGACTCCCCGAAGGCGACGAGATCGTGCTGCCGCAACGTCCGCCCCGAACCGACCACATCGGCGATCGCGTCCGCGACCCCGAGCTGGATGGAGATCTCCACCGCACCGTCCAACCGGATCACCTCGGCCTCGATGCCACGGGCCTCGAGATCGCGGCGCACCAGATTGGCGTACGAGGTGGCGATGCGCAGCCCCTGCAGATCCTCGACCGCCCACTCCCGGCCCTTCGGTGCGGCATACCGGAACCGCGACGACCCGAAGCCCAAGGCCAGCCGTTCGGTGACCGGCGCCCCCGAATCCATCGACAGGTCGCGGCCGGTGATTCCCAGATCCAACTCACCGGAGCCGACGTAGATGGCGATGTCCTTCGGGCGCAGGAAGAAGAATTCGACGTCGTTGACCGGATCGATGACCGTCAGATCCCGCGAGTCCGTGCGGCGACGGTAACCCGCCTCCTGCAGGATCTCGGCGGCGGACTCGGACAGCGAACCTTTGTTGGGAACTGCGACGCGCAGCATGAGCAGGGGTCCTTTCGAACAACGAGCAGAAGCGAGGAAGGGAGCTACAGGGCACGGACGGCGGCGCCGGCAACAGCCGGACCACCGGCCGTCACAGATGCTTGTAGACGTCCTCGAGCTTCAGACCGCGCCCCACCATCAGCACCTGCACCCAGTACAGCAGCTGCGAAATCTCCTCGGACAGCTCCTCGTCGGACTGGTACTCGGCGGCGATCCACACCTCACCGGCCTCCTCGAGTACCTTCTTGCCCTGGAAATGCACACCGGCGTCCAGGGCAGCGACGGTCCCGGAACCCTCGGGTCGGGTCTGGGCACGTTCGGACAGCTCGGCGAACAGGGAATCGAAGGTCTTCACAGGGGTCGATTGTTTCATGCCCCGCCCCCGGGCCCGCATCCAGGACACCGACGCCCCGGGCTCAGAACTCGAGCACCCGCTCGCTGACGAACCGTCGCGGCACCCCACTGATCGGATCGGTGAACTCGAGCGCCCGCGCCAGCAACCGCAGCGGCGCGGTGAAATCGTCCGCACGGCGCCGCAGGAACTGCGGATAGAAATTGTCCCCGACGATCGGCAACCCCAAACCCGCCAGATGCAACCGCAACTGGTGCGTGCGGCCGGTACGCGGCCACAACCGGTAGCGGGCCAGCTCCCCCCGCCGCTCCACCAGCTCGATCCGGGTCTCCGCATTCGGCTCGCCGTCGAAGAACTGCGCCGCCGTGAGCTCCCCGTGCCGCTTGACGATCCGCGAGCGCACCACCCGCGGGAACTCCAGCTCCGGCCGGTACCGGGCGACGGCCTCGTACACCTTGCGCACCCGCTGCCGCTCGAACAACTCCTGATAGGGCCGCCGCCACGCCGGATCGGTCGTACACAACAACACCCCCGCCGTCATCCGGTCGAGCCGATGCACCGGCACCAGCTCCGGCACCGCCAACTCGCGCCGCAACCGCACCACCACCGACTCGCGGATATGCACCCCCCGCGGGATGGTCGCCAGAAAATGCGGCTTGTCGACGACCACCAGCCCGTCCTCGCGATGCAGAACCGGCACCGGGAACGGCACCGGCACCTCCGCCGCCGGCTCCCGGTAGAAGTACACGAACCGGGTCGGCTGATAGCGGGTGTGCCGCTCGACCCGACGCCCGTGCTCGTCGACCAACTCCCCCGCCGCCATGCGCCCGACCCAATCCTCATCCGGGTGCGTGGCCTGCAAGAACTCCACGATCGTGCCCGCCGCGGTCTCGGCGGGCATCCGGATGCGGTCCGGGCCGAGCCCATCGCGCACCGGCAGCGGCGCAGCGCGCACGCCCTAGCCCTCCACGCCGTTCGTCGCGGACCCCACCGGATCCGGCACACACCCCTCGCACACCAGGGTCAACTCCCGGCCGCGGACGTCCGGATGGTTTCGGTACCGTGAGGTCGGCGCGCCGCACACCGTGCAGCGACCGATCACCGTCGCCGCGTCGCTGAACTCGACGTTCATCCGCCCGTCGAAGACGTACAGCGAACCCTCCCACAGGCCCTCGTCGCCGAAGGTCTCGCCGTACCGCACGATCCCGCCCTCGAGCTGGTAGACCTCCTCGAACCCCCGGTTGCGCATCAGCGCCGACAGCACCTCGCAGCGCACCCCACCGGTGCAGTAGGTCACCACCGGACGCGACTTGAGATGGTCGTAGCGACCGCTGTCCAACTCGGCGACGAAATCGCGGGTGGTGGCCACGTCCGGCACGATCGCCCCCCGGAACCGGCCGATCTGCGCCTCGAAACCGTTGCGGCCGTCGAAGAAAACCACCTCGTCGCCGCGCTCGGCGACCAGTGCGTGCACCGCATGCGGCGACAGATGCGTGCCCCCGTCGACGATCCCGTTCTCGTCGACCTTCACCTCCTCGGGCACCCCGAAGGTCACGATCTCCGGACGCACCTTCACCGACAACCGCGGAAAATCGTGCCCGGTGCCGTCGGACCACTTGATGTCGGTGTCCTTGAAAGCGGCATAGCTGCGCAGGCCCCGCACATACTTCTTCACCGCAGCGATGTCACCGCCGACGGTGCCGTTGATCCCGTGCTCGGAGATCAGGATCCGCCCCGTCAACCCCAGCGACGACGCCAGCGTGTGCTGCCACAACCGGATCGCCTCCGGATCGGGCAGCGGCGTGAACTTGTAGAACAACACGATCTTCGGGACCGCCACCTCAGCACACCCCCGAGCCGTGCAGCTCGCGCAGATCGTCCGCGGTGACGCCCTCGAGCGTCGACCGGAACACCCGGCGCGGCGAACCGGGCACCTCCACCAACGACGGCACCACCAGCACCGAGCACCCCGCCGCGTCCGCCGCGGCCGCGCCGGTCGGCGAATCCTCCACCGCCAGACACTGCCCCGGCTCCAACCCGAGCAACTGCGCCGCCCGCCGATAGGGCGCCGGATCGGGTTTACCCGCCGGCACCTCGTCACCGCACACCGAATAGTCGAAATGCTCGCGGCCCAGAGTGTCCAGCGCCACCTCACACAACGCCCGCTCGGTGTTGGTGACCAGCACCGACCCCAACCCCGCGTCACGCACCGTGCGCAGCGCGGCCTGTGCGCCGGGCCGCCACGGCAGACCCTGCGCGAACAACCGCCCCATGTAATCGGTCAGCCACGCCGCCGCAGCCGCCGCCTCCTCCGGTGTCGGTTGCAGACCCAGACCCGTGAAGGTGCGCAACACCGCCAGATCCATCGGACCACCGATCGTGGCGATACGGGTCTCCTCGCTCATCGGACCACCGAGATGCAGCGACAACTCCCGCATCCCGATGTCCCACAAGCGTTCCGACTCGAGCAGCGTGCCGTCCATGTCCCACAGCACCGCACGCAGCGTCCCGGATGGCGCCGCCACCGGCACCCGAACCTGCTCAGACATTGAAGTACTTCGCCTCCGGATGATGCAGCACGAACGCATCGGTGGACTGCTCGGGATGCAACTGCAACTCCTCCGACAGCTCCACCCCGATCCGCTCAGGTTCGAGCAGCTCCACCAGCTTGATCCGATCCTCCAGATTCGGGCACGCCCCATACCCGAACGCGAACCGGGCACCGCGATAGCCGAGCTTGAAGTACTCCGCGACCTCCTCCGGATCCTCATCCGCGGCCGTGCCACCACCGGCGAACGCCAGCTCCTGCCGCACCCGCCGATGCCAGTACTCGGCCAGCGCCTCGGTCAGCTGCACCCCGATGCCGTGCACCTCCAGATAATCCCGATACGAATCCGCCGCGAACAGCTCGTTCGCGAAATCCGCAATGGGCTGGCCCATCGTCACCAGCTGGAACGGCCACACATCCACCTGACCCGACGCGAGCGCATCCTCCCGCGACCGCACGAAATCGGCGATGCACAAGAACCGCGACCGCTGCTGCCGCGGGAAAGTGAACCGATAACGCTCGGGTGCATCCGGGCGCGGCTCGGTCAGCACCACCACATCGTCACCCTCGGACACCGCCGGGAAGTAGCCGTACACCACCGCCGCGTGCTGCAAGATCCCCTCGGTCGCCAACCGGTCGAGCCAGTACCGCAACCGCGGCCGACCCTCCGACTCCACCAACTCCTCGTAACTCGGCCCGTCACCGCCGCGTTGCCCGCGCAGCCCCCACTGCCCGAGGAACAACGCCCGCTCGTCGATCAACGCCGCATAATCCGCCAACGGGATGCCCTTGACCACCCGCGTACCCCAGAACGGCGGCGTGGGCACCGGCAGATCCGACGCGACATCGCTGCGCGCGGGGATCTCCGCCGGCGTCTCGGCGGCCTTGCGCTTCTCCGCGATGCGCTTGCTGCGTTCGTGCCGTTCCTTGCGCTCGGCGGCCTTGCGTGCGGCCTCGATCGCTTCCGGGCTGTCCGGCGCCGGCCCCTCCCCGCGCTTCTCCGCCATCACCCGATCCATCAGCGACAGACCCTCGAACGCGTCCCGCGCATACGACACCTGACCCTGATAGACCTCCGCCAGATCGTTCTCGACATAGCTGCGCGTGAGCGCCGCACCGCCGAGCATCACCGGGAACTGTTCCGCGACCCCGCGGGCATTGAGCTCCTCGAGGTTCTCCTTCATCACCACCGTGGACTTCACCAGCAGACCCGACATACCGATCACATCGGCACGCTTGTCGATCGCCGCATCGAGAATCGACGCGATCGGCTGCTTGATGCCGAGATTGACCACCTCGTAGCCGTTGTTCGACAAGATGATGTCCACCAGATTCTTGCCGATGTCGTGCACATCGCCCTTGACGGTCGCCAACACGATCCGGCCCTTGCCCTCGTCGCCCGTGGACTCCATGTGCGGCTCGAGGAAGGCCACCGCCGACTTCATCACCTCGGCGGACTGCAACACGAACGGCAACTGCATCTGCCCGGAACCGAACAGCTCACCGACCGTCTTCATCCCCGACAACAGCGTGTCGTTGATGATCGCCAACGGCGGCGTCGTCTCCATCGCCTCGGTCAGATCATCCTCGAGACCATTGCGCTCACCGTCGACGATGCGCCGCTCGAGCCGCTCGAACAGCGGCAACGCCGCCAGCTCCTGCGCCCGCGACTCCCGCGCCGACGCCGCCGACACGCCCTCGAACAACTCCATCAGCTTCTGCAGCGGGTCGTAACCCTCGCGGCGCCGGTCGTACACAAGATCCAACGCGACCTGCCGCTGCTCCTCCGGAATCCGCGCCATCGGCAGGATCTTCGACGCATGCACGATCGCCGTGTCCAGACCCGCCTCGGTGCACTCGTGCAGGAACACCGAGTTCAGCACCTGCCGCGCCGCCGGATTCAAACCGAACGACACATTCGAGATACCCAGCGTGAAGTGCACCTCCGGATGCGCCTCGTGGATACGCCGAATCGCCTCGATCGTCTCGATCGCGTCGCGCCGGACCTCCTCCTGACCGGTCGAGATCGGAAAGGTCAACGCATCGACAATGATGTCCTGCGGCGCCAGCCCCCACCTACCGGTCAGATCCGCAATCAACCGCTCGGCGATGCGCACCTTGTGATCGGCGGTCCGCGCCTGACCCTCCTCGTCGATCGTCAACGCGACCACCGCCGCGCCGTGCTCGACGACGTGCTCCATGATCCGCTCGAACCGCGAACCCGGGCCGTCCCCGTCCTCGTAGTTCACCGAGTTCACCGCGCACCGGCCACCAAGATGCTCGAGACCGGCCTTGATGACATCCGGTTCCGTCGAGTCGATCATGACCGGCAACGTCGACGACGTCGCGAACCGCGACGCCAGCTCCGCCATGTCCTCCGCGCCGTCACGCCCGACATAATCGACGTTCAGGTCCAGCATGTGCGCGCCGTCGCGGATCTGATCCTTCGCGATGTCCAGGCACTTCTGCCAGTCCGCGGCAAGCATCGCCTCCCGGAACGCCTTCGACCCGTTGGTGTTGGTGCGCTCCCCGATCATCAGAATCGACGCGTCCTGCTCGAACGGCACCGCCGTGTACAGCGACGACACCCCCGGCTCCGGCTGCGGCGCGCGCGGCGCCGGCCGAACCTCACGCACCGCCTCGGCGACCTGCCGGACGTGCTCGGGCGTCGTACCACAGCAACCGCCGACGAACGCGAGACCGTAGTCGCGGACGAATCCGGCGAGAGCCTCCGCCAGCTCGCCCGGCTGCAACGGATACTCGGCACCGTTCGCGCCCAGCACCGGCAGACCCGCATTCGGCATCACCGACACCGGGATGGTCGCGTGCTGCGACAGGTACCGCAGATGCTCGGTCATCTCCGCCGGTCCGGTCGCGCAGTTCAATCCGATCAGGTCGATTCCAAGCGGCTCGAGCGCGGTCAGCGCCGCACCGATCTCCGAACCGAGCAACATGGTGCCGGTCGTCTCCACCGTCACATGCGTGACGATCGGGATCCGGCGGCCCGCCTGCTCCATCGCCCGCTTGCTGCCGATGATCGCGGCCTTCGCCTGCAGCAGGTCCTGGCAGGTCTCCACGAGGATCGCGTCCGCACCGCCGTCGAGCATGCCCAGCGCGGCCTTGGTGTAAGCGTCGCGCAGCGCCACGAACGGAGCGTGGCCCAAAGTGGGCAGCTTCGTGCCCGGACCCATCGAGCCGATCACCATCCGGGGCATACCGTCGGCGCCGGGACCCATCTCGTCGGCGACCTCCCGGGCCAGGCGGGTACCGAGTTCGGACAGTTCATAGATACGGTCGGCGATGTCGTAGTCGGCGAGGTTGGGCAGGTTGCAGCCGAAGGTGTTCGTCGAGACGACGTCGGCGCCGGCCTCGAAGTACGCCCGGTGGATCGCACGGATCACATCGGGACGAGACTCGTTGAGGATCTCGTTGCACCCCTCCAAACCGCGGAAGTCGTCGAGCGAGAGATCCGCGGCCTGCAACATGGTGCCCATCGCCCCGTCTCCGATGACAACGCGCCGCTTCAGCGCATCGAGCAGGACAGAATGAAGTGGGGTGGACATGCCCTTCAGACTAGTGGGCGCCCGGATCAGGCCGGGTCGTAGGCTGGACGAGTGAGTACACCCGAGTTTCCCGAGACCCCGGACCAGGACGTCCCCGTCCTGCGCAATCCGGTGCTCGTCGCCGCCTTCGAGGGGTGGAACGACGCCGGCGACGCTGCCAGCGGCGCGGTCGAGCACCTCGAACTGATCTGGGACGCCGAGCCATTCGCCGAGCTGGACTCCGAGGAGTACTACGACTACCAGGTCAACCGCCCACAGGCGCGGCTGGTCGACGGGGTCACCCGCGAGATCGAGTGGCCCACCACCCGCCTGTCGCTGTGCTCACCGCCCGGCAGCGACCGCGACGTCGTCCTGCTGCACGGCATCGAACCGAGCATGCGCTGGCGCAGCTTCTGCGACGCCATCATCGAACTCGTCGACGAATTCGAGGTCCACACCGTCGTCCTGCTCGGCGCGCTGCTCGCCGACACACCGCACACCCGCCCGGTCCCCGTGACCGGCACCGCCTACAGCGCCGAAGCCGCCGAACGCTTCAAATTGCAGACCTCCAGGTACGAAGGACCCACCGGCATCACCGGGGTACTGCAGGACGCCTTCGTCCGCGCCGGCATTCCCGCCGTGTCGTTCTGGGCAGCGGTCCCCCACTACGTCTCCAACCCACCCAACCCCAAGGCCACCGTCGCCTTGCTGCGCCGTGTCGAAGACGTCCTCGACCTCGAGGTGCCCCTCGGTGAACTTCCGCTCCTCGCCGAGGAATGGGAACAGACCGTCACCGACATGATCGACGACGACGAGGAGATCGCCGAATACGTGCGCACCCTCGAAGAGCGCGGCGACGCCGAAGCCGAGGAGGACATCTCCGAGGTGATCGCCAAGATCGACGGGGACGCTCTCGCGGCGGAGTTCGAACGCTATCTCAGGCGACGGGGTCCCGGCGGCTTCAATCGGTGAGGGGCGCACGCGAGCCGCTGCAGCGTACGGCGCTCTACGCGGGCGGCTTTCTCGGGCCGTTCGGCGGCAGTGTCGTCGTGTCGATGCTGCCCGAGATCGGTGCCGACACCGGCGTGTCCACCGGTACCGCCGCGACGACGCTCACCGCCTATCTCGGAGTCTTCGCCGCCGCCATGCTGTTCTCCGGCACCCTCGGAGCACGCTGGGGACGTGTCCGCACCCTCCGCACCGCGTATCTCGTCTACGCCGCGGTGTCTGTGGCCGCCGCCCTGGCCCCGACCTTCTCGTTGTTGACCGGCACCCGCATGCTGCAGGGCGCAGCCAACGCGTTCACCACACCGTTGCTGCTCGCCGCGCTGGCCGTCATCACCCCGAAAGACCGGCTCGGCCGTGCGCTCGGACTGTTCGGCGCGATGCAGGCTGCCGGTCAGACCGTCGCTCCGCTGGTCGGTGGTCTCGCTGCCGAGGTCAACTGGCGCTGGGCGTTCGTGGTGCTTGCCGGCGCGGCTCTGGTCCTGGCGCTGATCGGTCTTCCCGCTTCGGTACGTGACGACCCGTCCGATGCCGCGCAGGCCCGTCTGCGTGACGCCCTGAGCCCGCGGATCCTGCGGATCGGGCTGGTCGCGCTGGTGGGTTGGGGTGCGCTCGGCGGTCTCGGCTTTCTGCTCGCCTTCCGCGTCGAGGACGACTTCGGGCTGTCCCCCTCCGAACGCGGCGCGATGCTCACTCTGTTCGGTCTCGCCGGCATCCTCACCTCGCGACCCGTGGGAATGCTCATCGATCGCATCGGTGCCCGCCGCACCGTGCTCGGCGGTGCGCTCAGCGGCGCAGTGCTGGTCGTGATCGTCGGCACCGTCCCCCTGCTCGCAGTGGTCGGCATCGCCTGGTTCCTGGCCGGTGTCGCCTCGCAGTGTGTACTGGTCGGCGTCAACGCCGCGGTTCTCGGTGGGCCGGGCGGCAACCGCGGCGGTGCGGTCTCGGTGGTGCAGGCCTTCCGCTTCGGCGGCGCGGCCTTCTCCCCACTGCTGCTGACTCCGGTCTACGGCACCGGCCCCGTGCTGGCGTTCCTGCTGCCCGCAGCCCTTCTCGGGGTGCTCGTGCCGCTCGCGATGACGCGGCGCCCGGAAGGCACACCCAGTTGACCCACCCTGCGTCAGGGCAAGGTGTTTTGAGTAGTTGGTGACCCTGGTGGGTTGGTGAGTGTTCGTATGGAGGTGAAGTTCTGGTTTTCTATGGTTTCCGTATGATCCAGAATAATTCCATCTGTGCTGTAGCGCGATATCACCCGTCAGGACGACGCCCGCCGACTCCGCTTCCCGCCCGGCGTTCTTCCACTCCACCGCTTGAATGCCACAGAGAAACTCGAGGCATCGGCGTAGCCGAGACGGTGCGCCACCCTCTCCACCGGCAGGCCCGCATCCAGGAGCTCCTCCGCCATCGTCCCCAACGTCTCGGCCACGATCGCCCGGTACGACGTCCCCTCCTCCCCCAACCGTCGCCGCAGGGTGCGCACACTCGTTCCCAACTCCGCCGCCACCTCGCCCTGAGTGGGACCGTCGGCCGCCCGACGTAGCAGTACCTCCCGGACCCGGGCACCGAGCTCTCCGTGACTCTGTCTGCGCTGCAGCAACTCTGCGCACTCACGGAGCAGCACAGCAGCCGCCTCCGGACTGGCGGTCGGCATCGGACGATCGAGAGCGCGCGCGTCCACGACCACGGCATGCGTCGCCGGCGTGGACTCCACTCGGAGACCGCGGGCCCGGAGAACCGGCGGAACCCGATCGGCCAGCGATTCCGCCACCTCGATACGGCGCACCTCCGACGCGCTTCCCCACAGCGCGCTCCAGTGCGCGACGATGCCCGAGACGTCCCGCTCGAGCAGAAAGCCTCGCAGTTCGGCCGGCACGTGCCGATCGTCGAGGCAGAACCGGACCTCGTCGCCGGCGTAGTCCAACGCCGCCCGCGAGAACGCGAAGGTGAGATCGAAGAAGCGTGTGCCCACCTCGATGCCCTCACGCACGGTCGAACAACTCATCAGCGCGTATCCGAAGATCCCGTGCACCGCGGTCTGGTACCGCAATCCGAGCGAGAAACCCTCGCCCGGCCTGTCGCCGAGTGCCCGCACCAGGTTGCCGATCACCGTCAGTTCCTGGTCGGCGGTGATCTCGCTACCCGGATGGGCAAGTCGCTGCTCGGTCAAACCGGTGTCGCTCAGTAGGGCGGCGGCATCGACCCCCCGCTCGCGCGCGAAAGACAGCAGCAGAGCGGCACTCGTCGCCGCACGCCGCGAGGTCCACGTGTTCACGGGACCCCATCCTCGACATCATGGCCGAAATTCACAAGAACTTGCCGATAGTGTCATGGATCACGGAAAGTTCCGTTCGTAGCGTCGTCCTCAGGGATTCAGTGAGGAAAGGACGGCGCCACATGAGCGCGAACGTGCACGGCAAGAGAATCGTCATCACCGGCGGGGCCCGCGGCATCGGACGGGCCACGGCCGAAGCCCTCGTCGCCGCCGGGGCCCGCGTGGCCATCGGCGACCTCGACAAGGATCTGGTGCAGGACACCGCCGCTCGTATCGGTGCCCGCTTCGGCTCCACCGTGCTCGGGTTGCCGCTCGATGTCACCGACCGCGAATCCTTCGACGAATTCCTCAGCCTGGCCGACATGGAGTTCGGCGGGATCGACGTGCTCGTCAACAACGCCGGAATCATGCCCACCGGGGCGTTCCTCGAGGAAACCGACACCGTCACCGACCGTCAGATCGACGTGAACATCCGCGGGGTGATCCTCGGCTCGAAACTGGCCGGAGCCAGATTCGCCGATCAGGGATACGGGCACATCGTCAATCTCGCATCCGTCGTCGGCGTCGAAGGCGCCCCCGGCCTGGCCGTGTACTCGGCGACCAAGCACGCCGTCATCGGCCTCGGCTCGGTGCTCCGTCAGGAACTTGCCGGCTCGAACATCGCAGTCTCCACCATCGCGCCGGGGTTCGTGCGCACCGAACTGATCGCCGGCATGAAGCCGAATGCGCTCATCGAGAAGCTCGCGATGGTCGGCCCGGAACAGGTGGCGGCCGCCATCGTCGAGGTGATCGCGAGCCGCCGGCCCGGCCTGAAGTACGTTCCGCGTGCCGCCGGCTGGATCCTCGGCGCACTCGGCCTCATGCCGGAGGCCACCCGCCATCGCATCTCGGCGGCATTCGGACTCCACACCGTCGCGCTGAACACCGATGAGACCGCGCGGGCCTCCTACCGGCAACGCATCGAGGTGCCGCCGACGCCCGGGCCGAAGGATACGACCGGCTCCGACGCGCCCCGAGGCACCACGGGCCGCGCCCACTGAGTTCCGCTGTGCTGCCGGCCGGTCAGTCGCCGGTCGGCAGCGCGCGCAGCGACCGCACGGTCGCGTCGACCGCGCGGGCCGCCTCGGCGCCCTTCTTGACGAAGTGCCGGGTGAAGTACTCGACGTGCTCGTCGTGTTCGTGGAAGTGGTGGGGCGTGAGCACCACCGAGAAGACCGGCACGTCGGTATCGAGCTGCACCCGCATCAGACCGTCGATCACCGCGGTGGCCACGAAATCGTGTCGGTAGATTCCGCCGTCGACGACCAACCCGGCCGCCACGATCCCGGCGTAACGTCCGCTCTCGGCGAGACGCTTGGCGTGCAACGGGATCTCGAAGGCGCCGGGGACCTCGAAGAAGTCCAACGCGTCCGGCGAGAAACCCAGGCGGGTGATCTCGTCGGTGAAACCCGCGCGCGCCTGGTCGACGATGTTGCGGTGCCAGGTCGCCTGAACGAACGCGATGCGCCCGGTGATATCGGTCATGAGCACGAAACTAGCGCATCGGGTGTCGCAGCCTGCGGTGCGGGAGGACCGGGCAGGCTACCCGCGATTTCGTTTATTGCGCTTTTCCGTCATGTACAGAGTGACTAACGTGGTGGATGTGACGCAGCCGGCTCCCGTACCCGAGAACCCGATCGGTCCCCGCCCCGAGCGGTACATCGACATCTACCGCCGCGCCACCGCCCGGCTCGAGGCATGCCTTCCACTGGGCTGGTCGCTGTCGAGCGACCGACCCCGCTCTCCCGAGGCACCCTCGAGGCTGCTGATCACCGCGCCCGACGGCGAGTCGGTCTCCTTCGCCGTCGTCACCTCCCGCGGAGTGCTCTCCGGCGACGTCGCCCGCATTGCCGCAGATCTCTCCGAATCCGACCGAGGCTTCGTCTGCGCCCACTATCTGTCCGACCCGGTGCGTCGCCAACTCGACCGGCACGGCATCTCCTATGCCGACGCGACCGGCAACCTCTCGCTCGTCGCGACCCGCCCTGCGGTGTGGGTGCGCGACCGAGGCGCCGACGCCGATCCCTGGCGGGGTCCGGGCCGGCCCTCCGGGGTGCTGACCGGAGAACCGGCCGACCGGGTGGTGCGCGCACTGGCCGACCACGTCGGCGAGATCTCCGTCCCGGAACTGATCAAGCTGTCCGGCGCGTCGACCGGCGCGACCTATCGTGTGGTCGAGGTTCTCGTCGAACGCGAACTCGTGCGCCGGGTACCACGAGGGCCGATCGTCGAGGTGCGGTGGGAGCCGATGTTGCGGGCCTGGGCGGCCGAACGGAAGGTGTGCCCGGTCCGCCGGTTCACCGCACCCGACGGCGTCACCGCGACCCGCACGCGGCTCGCCGAACGCCTCGACATCCCCTATGCCCTCACCGGCGTGGCCGCCACCGACTACGCCGCACCGGCACTGCTCGAGCTCTACGCCGACGATCCCGACGAGTTCGCGGATGGTCTCGGGCTGCGCCCGGTCGAGCATGGTGGCGACGTGATCGTGGCGATTCCCTGGTCTCCGGTGGTCTTCGAACGTATGGACCGCCGTGGCGGACTGCGATATGCGGCCATCTCGCACGTCTACGCCGACCTGCTCGCGGGTCCGTTCCGCAACGACGACGCTGCCGAGCACGTCCGCTCGCGGCTCACCGCCGACGAAAGGTGGCGCCGGCCGATCCGGTGACCGCACCTGCTCCGATCCCTCGGGCGCGTATCCCGGTCGATCCTCCCGATCTTTGTGTACGGTTCGAAGCATGACGGGACGCCGTGACGACAGGAGTACCGATCGGACGACCGCACCACGTGCCGTGGAGGATCTGCCGTCTGCACTCGACGGGGAGGCCTTCTTACACCGGCTGGCCGGTCGCCGTCCGGCGGTCTTCCTCGACTACGACGGTGTGCTCACCCCCATCGTCGAGCGGCCCGAGGACGCGGTGTGGTCGGAGTCCATGCGCCGCACCGTCCGCGACCTCGCCGACCGGGCATCGGTGTGCATCGTCACCGGCCGCGACCGTGCGGTCGTGCAGCAACTCATGGGCGTCGACGATCTCGTGGTCGCGGGCAGTCACGGTTTCGACATCTGGAGTCCCACCGGCGGACAGCTCACCCATGGCATCCTCGACGACTTCACCGAGCTGATCGGCGAGGTCACCGAAACCCTTCGCACCCGGCTCGCCGGTCTCGAGGGCGTGGGCATCGAACCGAAACGGGCGTCGGTCGCCGTGCACTACCGCCAGGCCGGACCCGACGCCCGGGAACGGGTGAGCGCGATCGTCGAGGCCTTGCTGAAGGAGGACCCCGACCGCCTCGCGGTCGTGCCGGGAAAGATGGTCTACGAACTCAAACCCGCCGTGGACTGGCACAAGGGTAAGGCGGTTCTCCACCTGATCGAGGTCCTCGGCCTCGATTCCCCCGAGGTGGTGCCTCTCTATCTCGGCGATGACATCACCGACGAGGACGCCTTCCGGGCACTGCGCGACCGCGGGATCGGAATTCTCGTGGGCAGCCCTGAGGACCCGGAGATGGCCGGGCGCCGCACCGACGCCGAATTCGTCCTCGCCTCGGTGGACGAGGTCGAACGTTTCCTGTCGACCCTGGGCAGATGACGGGGCGCACCGTTCGGAAAGCTCGTGCCGACCACGATCCGCCAGGAGGTTCGCGTGTACGATCCGGAGTTCACCCTCGAGTACGACGGATTCGACCCCGAGGACGAGCCGCTGCGCGAAGCTCTGACCTCGACCGGCAACGGTTACTTCTGCACGCGAGGCACCGCAGAGTGGGAGGACATGACCGAGGTCCACTATCCGGGGACCTACGCGCACCGTTGCTACAACCGCGAGACCACGATCATGGGCGGCAATCCGGTCCTCAACGAGGACCTGGTCAATCTCCCCAACTGGCTCGTGCTGAAACTGCGCATCGACGGCGGTGAAGCGATCCGTCTGTCCCAGGTCGAGATCCTGGCGTACCAGCACTTCTACGACATCCGCACGGCGACAGTGATCCGCGACATCCGGTTCCGGGACCGCGATGGTCGCGAGACCTCGCTGCGCAGCAGACGATTCGTGAGCATGGCACATCCGCACCAGGGCGCGATCGAATGGATGCTCACCCCCGAGAACTGGTCGGGACGCGTCGAGATCGTCTCCGCGCTCGACGGCCGGGTCACCAACCGTGCCGTTGCGCGGTACCGCGCCCTCGAGAGCCGGCATCTCGATCCCGTCTCCCCCCGTACCTACGGCCCCGAGACGATCGCGCTCAAGGTGCAGATCCGCCAGTCCGACATCTACATCGCCCAGGCCGCGCGTACCCGGGTGTTCCGGGAGAACTCGGACAGCCCGCTGCTCGTCGACCGCGATCTGTACCAGATGGAGGACTACATCCAGCAGGTCCTCGCGTTCGATGCCATCGAGGGCTCGACGGTACGGGTCGAGAAACTGGTGGCGATGTTCACCTCGCGAGACGACGCCATCACCGAACCGCTCGCGTCGGTCGGCCGGCACATCCTGCGCTATCCGGACTTCGCCGATGCGTTCGACGAGCACGTCGCGGCGTGGGACGAATGGTGGGATATCTGCGACATCCACCTGCCCCGGGAGCCGCGTGCACAGTTGCTCCTGCGCTTGCATGTCGCGCACGTGCTTCAGGTGTGTTCGCGGCACACCTCGCGGCTCGATGCCGGGGTGCCGGCGCGAGGGCTCAACGGGGAGGCCTACCGCGGCCACGTCTTCTGGGACGAGTTGTTCGTCTATCCCTTCCTGGTGCTGCGGGCTCCCGAGATCATCAAGGGACTGATCTTCTACCGCTATCGGCGGTTGAACGAAGCGCAGGCCGCAGCGAGCGAGGCCGGCTACCGGGGAGCGATGTTTCCCTGGCAGAGCGGCAGCGACGGCACGGAGGAGACGCAGATGGTGCATCTCAATCCGTTGTCGGGGCGGTGGGATCCGGATCTGAGCCGCAACCAGCGGCATGTCAGTGCCGCGATCTTCTACAACGTGTGGCACTACTACCAGGCCACCGACGATGTCGACTTCCTCGCCGACTACGGCGCCGAGATGTTGCTCGAGATCGCCCGGTTCTGGGCGTCGATCGCGCACTACAACTCCGAGCGCGATCGCTACGAGATCCACGGGGTGATGGGCCCGGACGAATTCCACGAACGGTATCCGGGGTCGACCGAGGCGGGCCTGCGCAACAACGCTTACACGAACGTGATGGTCGCGTGGATCGCGGCGCGTGCCCTCGATGTCTTCGAGGTGCTGTCGAGGAGCCGGCAGAGCGCACTGCGGGCCCGGCTGCAGGTCACCGACGAGGAACTACGGACCTGGTCGGAGATGAGCCGCAAGATGTTCGTGCCGTACCACGACGGGGTGATCAGCCAGTTCGAGGGGTACGAGGATCTCGAGGAACTCGACTGGGAGCACTATCGGAGCCGATACGGCAATATCGGCCGCCTGGACCGTATCCTGCGCGCCGAGGGCCGCGACCCCGATGCCTACAAGATCGCGAAGCAGGCCGACACGGTGATGCTGTTCTTCCTGTTCGACGATGCCGAATTGCGGCCGCTGTTCGAGCAGTTGGGCTATCCCTACGACCGTGATCTCGTGCGGCGCACCGTCGACTACTACGACCAGCGGACCTCGCACGGCTCGACTCTCAGTCACGTGACGTTCGCGGGCGTCCTCGCGACCTTCGACCCGCAGTCGTCGTGGCTGCGCTTCAAACTCGCCCTCGAGAGCGACATCAGCGACCTGCAGGGCGGAACCACCAAGGAGGGCATCCACATGGGTGTCATGGGCGGCACCCTGGAGTTGCTGCAGCGCTATTACGTCGGTGCCCGCGTCTACGGCGGCGTGCTGGTGTTCCGGCCCAAACTCATCTCACACCTCGACGGGGTGGCCTTCTCGATGCGCTATCGCGGCACTCCCCTACGGGTACGGATCGACGGTGACAAATTGTGGGTGCGCGCGGAGGTGGAGGGCTTCCGGGTGCCGGTGCGCGTCGCCCTCGACAGCGAGTCGGTCGAACTCGGACCGGGCGACTCGCACGAGTTCCGGCTCGCCGCGGTGCCGGCCTGACAGCACGGAAGGACCCATCGTGACCGAGACACGGTCGAAGTTCGAGGCGGTGATCTTCGACGTCGACGGGGTACTCGTGGACTCGCCGCACGAGGCGGCGTGGCAGGAATCCTTGGCGGAGCTGATGACCGGGGACTGGCAGGATCTGCGCGCGGAGACTTCGTGGCACGAGGACGCGTTCACCCCCGAGGTCTACCGGCAGGTCCTGTCGGGGCGGCCGCGGATGGACGGTGCCCGCGCTGCGCTCGAGTTCTTCGGGGTGCCCGACGCCGAGCACCGCGCCGTCGAGTACGCCGACCGCAAGCAGCAACGGTTGCTGCGGTTGATCGACGAGCGACGGTTCCGCGCTTACGAGGACGGGGTGCGCTTCGTAGCGGCGGTGCGCGCGGCCGGCCTCGCGGTGGCGGCGGCTTCGTCGTCGAAGAACGCCGGATTGTTCCTGAAGGCGATCCCGGCCCAGGGCCGTCCCGGGGTGACCCTGCTCGAACAGTTCGACGCGGACCTGTCGGGACGTCCGGTCGCCCACGGCAAACCGGACCCGGAGTTGTTTCTCACCGCCGCGGCCGAACTGGGGGTGCCGCCGGCGACATGTGTGGTGGTCGAGGACGCGATCAGTGGGGTGCAGGCGGCAAAGTCCGGGGGCATGGCCGCCCTCGGTGTCGCCCGATTCGGGGACGCCGAGGACCTGGCGCGAGCCGGCGCCGATCTCGTGGTGGCCTCGCTCGACGAGGTCGACGTCGACGCATTGACTCTCGGCCGGCTCGTACGGCGGGCCCACGGATCCGATTGAATTTCAGTCGATTCCGACGCCCTGCCAGTGCCAGTCGGTGATCACGGGCATGTCCTCGCCGTGCGTGCGCACGTAGCGGGCGTGTTCGACGAGGGTGTTCTCGAGTTCGTCGCGGGCGTGCCCGGCGACGGGACGAATCCTCTCGACCCGGTCGAGTACGTCGAGCGCGAGATGATAGCGATCGATCCGGTTGAGCACGCACATGTCGAAGGGCGTGGTGGTCGTGCCCTCCTCGAGGTAGCCGTGGACGTGGAAGTTCTCGTGGTTGGTGCGGCGGTAGACGAGACGATGGATCAGCCACGGATAGCCGTGATAGGCGAAGATCACGGGCTTGTCGGTGGTGAACAACGCGTCGAATTGCGCGTCGGGCAGTCCGTGAGGATGCTGCCGATCGTCCTGCAATCGCATGAGGTCGACGACGTTGACCACCCGGATCTTCAGGTCGGGGAAACGCTGATGCAGGATGTCGACGGCCGCAAGGGTTTCCATCGTGGGCACGTCTCCGGCGCATGCGAGGACCACATCGGGTTCGACGTCCCGATCGGTCGAGGCCCACTGCCAGATGCCGATGCCCTTGCGGCAGTGCGTCATCGCGGCGTCGATGTCCAGGAACTGCAAGGCGGGTTGTTTACCGGCGACGATCACGTTGATGTACTGGCGCGTGCGCAGGCAGTGATCGGCCACCGAGAGCAGGGAGTTCGCATCCGGCGGCAGGTACACCCGCACGACCTCGGGTTTCTTGTTGAGGACATGGTCGATGAAACCGGGGTCCTGGTGTGAGAATCCGTTGTGGTCCTGGCGCCACACGTGCGAGGTGAGCAGATAGTTCAGCGACGGGATGGGTCGGCGCCAGCGGATCCGACCGGTGGTGAGCAGCCATTTGGCGTGCTGGTTGACCATCGAGTCGACGATGTGCGCGAACGCTTCGTAGCTCGAGAACACGCCGTGTCGCCCGGTCAGCAGATATCCCTCGAGCCAGCCCTGGCAGGTGTGTTCGGACAAGATCTCCATGACCCGGCCGTCGGGCGAGAGCCGGTCGTCGCCCGGCTCGATTTCGGCGTTCCAGGTGCGGTCGGTGGCGTCGAGCACCGCGTCGAGCCGGTTGGAATTGTGTTCGTCCGGCGCGAACATCCGGAAATTGTCGTCGTTGCCCTGCATGGTGTCACGGAGAAAGGCGCCGAGGACGCGGGTGGCCTCGGCGACGGCGACACCCGGTTCGGGGACGTCCACGGCGTAGTCCCGGTAGTCCGGCAGGATCAGATCGCGCAGGACCGCTCCCCCGTTGGTGTGCGGGTTGGCGCTCATCCGCCGGTGGCCGCGCGGCGCGAACTCGCGCAACGCGGCGACGGGAATTCCGTCGTCGTCGAACAATTCGTGCGGCCGGTAGCTCCGCAGCCACTTCTCGAGGTCCCGGCGGTGATGCTCGTCGCCGCGCGGATCGGCGATCGGAACCTGATGGGCACGCCAGGATCCTTCGACCGGTGCGCCGTCGACCTCGACCGGTCCGGTCCAGCCCTTCGGGGAACGCAGCACGATCATCGGCCACGCCGGGCGGGTGGCGTCACCGGAACTTCGGGCGTACTGCTGGATCTCGAAGATCCGGTCGAGGGCCCGGTCGAGGGCGGCGGCAAACCTGGGATGCATTCCGGCCGGGTCGTCGCCGGCGACGACGATCGGTTCGTGGCCGTAGCCGCGCAGCAGCGAGATCAGTTCGTCCTCGCCGATCCTGGCGAGCACCGTGGGGTTGGCTATCTTGAAGCCGTTGAGATGCAGGATCGGCAGCACGGCGCCGTCGCGGCGGGGGTCCACGAACTTCGTCGAGTGCCAGCTCGCGGCGAGCGGCCCGGTCTCGGCTTCGCCGTCGCCGACGACGGCGGCGACGATCAGGTCCGGATTGTCGAAGGCTGCGCCGTAGGCGTGGGAGAGGGAGTAGCCGAGTTCGCCGCCTTCGTGGATCGAGCCCGGTGTCTCGGGGGCGACATGGCTGGGAATGCCTCCGGGGAAGGAGAACTGGCGGAACAGGCGCCGCATGCCATCCTCGTCGCGGGAGATTTCCGGGTAGACCTCGCTGTAGGTGCCTTCGAGCCATGCTGCGGCTACCGGTCCGGGTCCGCCGTGGCCCGGCCCCATGACGTACATCATGTCCAGGTCGCGGGCCGTGATGGCGCGATTGAGGTGTGCGTACACGAAATTCAGGCCGGGGGTGGTGCCCCAGTGGCCGAGCAGTCGCGGTTTGATGTGTTCGGGGCGCAGCGGTTCGCGCAGCAGCGGGTTGTCCATGAGGTAGATCTGTCCGACGGACAGATAGTTCGCGGCACGCCACCAGGCGTGGAGACGCCGGAATGCGGGGTCGATCGCGGTGTCCGGATCGGCGGATTCGCCGTCGGGATCGGTTTGCAGGGTGCGAAGCGGCATCGTGCTCCTCGTCGTCGGCGACCCGGGTGTCGGTGCAGCGGTACCCACCCGAAGGCGGACTCACGCGCCGCGGCGGCGCACCATCTCGGCGATCCAGCTCGGCGCGTACGGCGACGTGCAACCCGGGGAGGTCGGATAGTCCTTCAGGACCCCCAGGCGTTCGCCGATGTCGATCGCGTGGGCGCGGTGTTCGGGATGCTCGATGCCGATCTGGGCCAGGCACGTGTTCATGGCCCACTGCAGGCGCTCCGGGGCGTGTCGCATCTGCGCTTCGATGGTGTCGAGCAGGCCGGGCAGATCGAGTCCGTCGGCGTTCTTGACGACGCGGCCGGCGGTCAGAGCCCAGCCTGCGCTCGCGACGATCGGATCCGGGTCGGTGATCCAACGCGCACGCAATTCGTCGGCGTGCGGGCTCTTCTCGACGACGTAGCCCACGAACCAGTCGTGCACCTTCGGGGTTCCGGTCTCGCGGACCATGGTGTCGAGTTCGTCGACGGTGAACGTTTTGGGCCGGCAGATCAGGAGCGCGAGGAGGCGGGCGGTGCTGTCACCGGTGTCCCACAGCCCTCGTGCGAGGTCGTGCTGGGTCTTCAACCGCTTGGCGACGGCCCGCAGCGCGGTGAGATTCACCCCGTGCTTGTCGCCGTGCTTCTCGTTCACCGAGCGGATCTTCGGATCGTCGAGTTCGGTGAGCTCGGCGAGCACTTCGTCGACGGTCGGGGCATCTGCTGTCGTCCGGGCCACCACGAACTCCTGTCGGTAGGTCGGTGGCCTCAGACTACGACCGATCGGCGACAGCGTGAGGGATTCAGAGACCGAGATGGGTGACGGCATTACCGACGAGGCCGGCGTGGTGGCGGCTGTAGAGCGCCACCATCCGTTCGTCGGCGTGCCCGGTCTGCGTCATGATCGTCTGGGTCGTCGCGCCGCCGCGCACCGCCTGGGTGACGAAACCGGCTCGCAGGCTGTGTCCGCCGAGGGTCGCGACGAGGTCGTCGCTGAATCCGGCACGGCGGGCGCGCCGCTGGATCATCGAATGCACCGACTGCCCGGACAACGCACTGGTCCCCACTGCCCCGCTGCGGTGTACCGGCCGGAACAGCGGCCGGTCGCCGCCGGGCGCGCGCCCGGCGGCGAGGCCGCGACAGCAGTGCTCGTTCGTGTCGGTCCCGGCGGCGGCGAGCAGGTCGACCGCGGCCGCACGGCCGGCCTCATCCCACGCATCGAGCACCTCCCGCCAGCGGCGATACGCGCAGACCGGGCAGGTGTGCGGATCGGCCCCGTACGGCAGGGTGACGGTACGGCCCCGCGCGCTGCGGTCGGTCTTGGACCTGCGGACCGTCACATAGAGCCCGTCGGCGCGATGCGGGACGATATCCGCGACGACGAGGCCGGTGAGCTCCGACCGGCGCAGCGCCCCTGCCAACCCCATGAGCAAGAGCGCGGCGTCGCGGCGTTCGGCGACGCGCTCCGCCCATCCGGCCTCGGCAGCTTCGGCCCTCATGGCGCGCAGGATCGTGCGGATGTCGTCGGTGAGCAGCGGGGTACGTCGCGCGGGCGGGGTGGCACGGTCGCGGCGGATGCCGCGCAGCAGGTCGCGAACCGATTCGTGCACACCGGGTTTCGGCAGCCCAGCCAGGGCGTGCATCTTGTTGACGGTCGACACCCACCGCGACAGCGTCGACGGTGCGTACGCCCAGCGTCCATCGGGTCGCAGTTCGGCGGCCTTCTCGGTGAGGAACCAGCTCAGTTGCTCGGCGGTGGCGGGCATCGGGGGATGCCCGGTGCGTTCACACCAGCGGGTGAAGATCGTCCAGTCGCCGATCTGGGCGGCGCGGGTGTTCTCCGAAGTCGCCTTCTCCCGCAGCCGGCGCATCGCGGTTGCGACGGTGTCCGGTACCGCAGGCGGCTCGGGTCGATGCAGATCGGGAGCGTTCACGGAGTGTTGCGCCTTTGCACGCGCAGGTCGCGGGCGAGGTGGTCGCGCTGTTCGATCACCAGGCGCCGCAACGCGGCGGGAGCGTCGGAGTGGGCGTCCAGCCAGGCATCGACCGGTTCCAGGCTGTCGGCCGCGGGGAACAACCCCACCACGATCCGCCGGGCGATCTCGATACTGCGATCGGCCCACGTCTCGCGGAGAACCGCGAAGTAGTCGGGATCGTATGCGGAGATCAGGTCGCGGCGGGCCCCGGCACGAAAACCGGCGATCGCCGCGTCGAGATGGTCGTTGCTGAGAGTGTGATCGGCGAGGATCGTCGCCCAGGTGTGCGCCTTGACCTCGGCGCGGGGCCGGGAAGCGAGTGCTCGCAGATGCGCGGTACGCCCCGACGCGGTGTCGTCGCTGCGCAGTTCCTCGTCGAGGTCGGCCTCGTCGGCGTCGCCGGTGGTGGTGAGCGCCGCCCACCAGCTCCACCGCAGATCGGGGTCGAGGCGCAGTCCGTCCGGCGGTGCGGTGCGTCCGCAGAGGATCGCGCGCAGGTCGGCGGCGTGCCGGTCGTCCACACTCGCCGCGACAGCGACGGCGCGGGCGAACGCCAACTGGGTGTCGCTGCCCGGCTCCGCGCTGTACAGCCCGTCCCACACCGCGTCGAGCCATCGGCGCCGCGCCGCGGGCCGGGCCGCAGGGGCCACATAGTGTTCGACGGCGTGGGCGGCGTTGGCGAGCACGGCGGTCAGCAACGCGATGTCGGTTTCGTGTTCGGCGAACCGGGCGGCCATGGACAGATAGCGGTCGGCGCCGAGTTCGCCGTCACGGGTCGCGTTCCACAGCGCCGACCACAGCAGCCCGCGTGCGAGAGGTTCGCGGACGCGGTCGAGCGAGGTTTCGACCGTGTCGAGCGATCGGGCGTCGAGGCGAACCTTCGCGTAGGTGAGGTCGTCGTCGTTGAGCAGCACCATCGCCGCGTCGGGCAGGTCGATGCCGGTGCGTTCGTCGGTCAGGTCGATCTCGATGCGGTGGGTGCGCACGAGATCACCGGAGTCGTCGGGGTCGTAGCAGCCGACGGCGAGACGGTGCGGGCGCGGGTCGCTCTGCACGATCTCGTAGGAGCCGCCGTCCTCCTCGAGGTGCAGGGTGGAGACGCCGGTGGTCTGCAGCCACGCCTGGGCCCACGACGACAGGTCGCGACCGGACGTGCTCGACAGTTCGACGAGCAGATCGTCCAGGGTGGTGTTGCCGAAGGCGTGCGTGCGGAAGTAGCGGCGGGCACCCTCGAAGAAGGCGTCGCGGCCGACATAGGCGACGAGTTGCTTGAGGACGCTCGCACCCTTGGCGTAGGTGATGCCGTCGAAGTTCAGCTTGGCGGCTTCGAGGTCGACGATGTCGGCGACGATCGGATGCGTCGTGGGCAGCTGGTCCTGCAGATACGCCCAAGCCTTACGGCGGTTCGCGAAGGCCACCCATGCGTCGGTGAATCTGGTGGCCTCCGCACTGACGAGGGCACCCATGAAGTCGGCGAAGGATTCCTTCAACCACAGATCGTCCCACCATTTCATCGTCACCAGGTCGCCGAACCACATGTGCGCCATCTCGTGGAGGATCGTGTTGGCGCGGGCCTGCCGCTGGGCGGCGGTGGCGGCGCCGCGAAAGACGTACGCCTCGGTGAAGGTGACGCAGCCGGGGTTCTCCATCGCGCCGAGGTTGTACTCGGGGACGAACACCTGGTCGTACTTGCCGAACGGATACGGATAGTCGAAGTGATCGGCGTAGAAGTCCATACCTTGGCGGGTGACCTCGATGATCTCGTCGGCATCGAGATGTTCGGCGAGCGAGGCACGGCACAGCACACCCAGCGGCACGGTCAGCTCGCCGCGAGTCCACGACGCGTCGACCCGGTGGTAGGGGCCGGCGACGATCGCGGTGATGTAGGTGGAGATCGGCTGGGTCGGCGCGAATGTCACCGTCTGCGCGTCGTCGCGCTGGACTCGCCGATCCGCGCTCTCGTTCGACAGCACCTGCCAGTTCCCCGGAGCGGTGACCACGAAGGTGAACGGCGCCTTCAGATCCGGCTGTTCGAAGCAGGCGAACACGCGACGGGCGTCGGCCGGTTCGTACTGCGTGTAGAGATAGGTTTCACCGTCGACAGGGTCGACGAATCGGTGCAGCCCCTCCCCCGAGCGGCTGTAGCGGCCGGTCGCGGCCACGGTGACGACGTTGATCTCCTTCAGCCCGCCGATCGCGATGCGCGCACCGTCGTAGACGACGGGCACGGTTTCACCGTTGATCGTCACCGACTCCACCGAATCGCCGATGAAGTCGAGCCAGGTCTCGTCCGTGGACGCCGTGAATTCGAGCGTGGTGACGGTGGGGAATCCGGCGCGGTGGGTATCGACCGCACCTCGCAGGTCGAGTTCGACGCGATAGGAGTGCACGTCGAGTGCGCGGGCGCGCGCGGCGGTTTCGGCACGGGTCAGGTTCGCGGAGCTCACGAGATCCGATCCTGCCATCACGCGCCCGCACTCGACAGAACCAGCAGATCTCGGGCACCGATCGCTTCGGCTGCCGGTGTCGCCGGTCGCCCGTCCGTTCGAGATCGCCGCTGTCGGTATCGAGCGCATCGACAGCGATGTCGGCGTCCGAATCGACGAGGACGGCAGCGCAGGAGGCGAGCCGTACGATCCGGAGATGACCACGACCGACTACGGCATCCTCGTTTTCGACGACGTCGAAGTGCTCGATGCTTTCGGCCCCTTCGAGGTGTTCTCCGTCGCCGCACGACTCACCTCCGGTAGCGAGCACGCAATCGGGGGCGCCACCCTGGTCTCCGCCTACCGGGATCGCCCGATCGTGACCGCGCGTGGCGGGCTGCGGGTGCTCACCGACGTATCGATTGCCGACGCACCGGCGTTCGATGTTCTGCTGATCCCCGGAGGCGTCACCGGTCGCGTCGAGCAGGAGGACGCGGTGGTGTCGTGGATCGCACAACGCGCAGACACACCGGTTCTGGCTTCGGTGTGTACCGGTGCCTTCCTTCTGGCGGCCGCTGGGGTGCTGACCGACCATCGGGTCACGACGCACTGGGACGATCAGGCGGAGCTGCGGCGACGCTTTCCCGCATTGACCGTTGTGCCCGACTCGCGGTGGGTGTGCGACCGCGGCATCTACACCTCTGCCGGGATCTCGGCCGGCATCGACCTGGCGCTGCACCTGGTCTCGCTCGTCGACCGCGATCTGGCGCGGCGGGTCGCGCGGCAGATGGAGTACCGGTGGCGGGAGTCCCCGGAAGGCAACGGGTAGGGAGCGGCCGGCTTTCCCAGGAGCGATGCGAACCGCCCCCAGCGGTCTCGGTGCGGCTGACAGAATGAAACAACCGGTCATTCGTGCCGGTGTCGCTCACCGGAAGGACATCCACGATGGCGCACGTCAACCTCGGTAAGCAACACCCGGCCGCCTACAAGGGCGTGCTGGCCCTGAACCAGGACGTCGAGGAGGCCGTCGCGCAGGCCGGTCTCGATGCGAAGCTCGCCGAACTGGTGAAGATCCGGACCTCGCAGCTCAACGGATGCGCGTTCTGCCTGCGTATGCACACACGCGACGCGCTCGACAAGGGCGAGACCACCGATCGCCTCGCGGTCCTTGCCGCCTGGTGGGAGTCGCAGTACTTCACCGAACAGGAGCGGGCCGCACTCGCGCTCGCCGAAGAAGTCACGCACCCCATGGAGCCCGGTCGTCACGAGTGGGACGACGGGTCACTGAGCGACGAGCAGGTCTCCGCGATCACGTGGCTCGCGATCGTCATGAACGCGTGGAACCGCATCGCCGTTCGGAGCCACTACCCCGTCGCCCCGTGACCTGCACCGACCGGACGGCCTCCCCGATCAGAAGGCGGTGAGGTTCGGGAGGAACAACACCTGCCCGACGGTGATCTTGTTCGGATCGGCGACGTGGTTGGCAGCCGCGATCATCGCGAACATCTCCGCGTTCCCGTAGTGGTCCTCCGCCAGAGCCCGCAGGGTATCGCCGGCGACGACCGTGTGCCGATAGTTGAGTCCCGGACGGATCAGCACGCGTCCGACCTCGACGTGATCGGGATCGGTGATGTGGTTCGGGAACGAGATCACCGGATGCAACTGCGCCTCGCCGTACCAGCGATGTGCCAGTTCGGACAGCGTCTCACCCTCCACCACGGTGTGGTGCCCGACGTCGCCGAGTTCGGGGATCAACAGCGAGCGGCCGACCTCGACGACATTCGGGTCACCGATGTGGTTGGCCGCGGCGAGTACCGGAAACAGCGTGCCGGCGCCGTAGAAGTGCTGTGCCAGTCCCGACAGCGTTTCGCCGGGCGCGAGAGTGTGCCGACGGGTGATGTACGGGATGAGCAGTTCCTGACCGACGGTGATCTCGTCCGGATCGACGATCCCGTTGGGAACAGCGATGACGGGGAACAGGGTCGCGTCACCGTAGAACCGCTGTGCCAGCTTCGACAGGCTGTCGCCTGCGACGACTTCGTATTTCGTAACCATGATCGTGCCTCGGAGCTTGTGGATGGTCGGCGCTTCGAGTGAGCCGCCGAGGACCATGCTTCGCACCTCCGGGGGCGTGGACACGCGTAGCGCACTACCCGAGTCTCGTGCCGCGCGACATCCGGCCGCTACGTCGAGGGAATCAGTTCGAAGACCGGATGGTGTTCGGCCTCGGCGACGAACCGCTCCACCGGGTCGTTCGCCGTTGCCTGGAAATAGCGTCGGGTCGCCGACGCCAGTTCGACGTACCGCTGCAGGACGGGGCCGGCCTCCTCAGCCGACACCTCGCGGGTCGAGTAGCGACGGGTATCGCGACGTCTGCCGAGTTCGACCTCGCCGGAGGCACGCGCGTTGTGCACCCATCCCACCGGTCCGTACGGGGCGACCAGCCATCGCTTTCCGTGCAGATCGACCACCACGACGGGGTTGCGCCGGAGTTTCCCGGTGCGCCGTCCGCGTGTTGTCAACAGGGAGGAGTGCGGCACCATACCCGCGCGGGCAAGAACGCACATCACGACGTTCTCGAGGTGTCTCCACCGGCTCGGTCGGTACCTGCGCTCGGGACGGAACGAACTGTCGGTCATGGTCCGCGCCCGAGTCCGCCGCGTACCTCGGAAGGCTTACCGAGGTTGTTCGACGTGGGAGAACATCGACGCGAGACGCACCCCGGCCTCGCTGGGCCGGGGCAGCGTGGCCGACGTTGCCGCATGCGGCCGGCCGGACGACGACCTGTCAGTGCCGGCTGGTGGATTCGTCCGTGACGAGCCGGTACAGCACATACACCGCGAACCACGCGATGAGGACCGACGCGATCACGAGGGCGATCTCGTAGAAGAGGACCATGTGCTCGATGCTACGACCCCCTCGAGCCGCGTGCCTGTTATCGCCGGAACTGTCCGCCGCGCCAGCTGGGCAGCTCGCGAGTGCCGAGTGCCACCTCGAGGGCCGCGCGACCGGACAATCGCGTCGAGTCCAGCACCGGTAAGGGTGACTCGTCCGGGGAGAGCAGGAGTGGGATCTCGGTGCACACGAGCGCGACCGCATCGCACCCGGAGTTCGCGAGCCGGCCGATCAGGTCGACGAAGGACGCCCGGGTCTCGTCCCGGAAGACTCCGTGGACCAGCTCGTCGAAGATCGCAGCGTGCACCAGGGCCTGGTCGTCCTCGGTCGGGATGATGCTCTCGATCCCCCGTGCCGCCAGTTCCCGCGGATACAACGGGCCTTGCATCGTGAACCGCGTTCCCAGGATGCCGACCCTTCGGTGCCCGGCGCGCTGCGCCGCGTCGGCCACGATGTCGATCAGATGCAGGCCGGGAATCGCGAGTGGCTCGCCGGCTGTCTCGAGTGCCAGGTGGGCGGTGTTGTCCGGGCACACGAAGAAGTCGCAGCCTGCCTGCTCCAGACGGGCGACGCTCGTCGTGAGCACTGCGCGCACTGCTTCGTAGTCGGATCGGTCCCAGGCGGGCATGCAGTGTACGAAGGAGATGCAGTCCATGGTGATGTCGGGATGGGCCGGATGTCCGAGTCGGGTGCTGTGCTGACAGACCTCGCGCCAGCACAAGGACGCACCCTCCCAGCTGTGGCCCAGGATTCCCACGTGTTTCACTGCCGTACCCCTCTCCTGCGACTGTGGTCGCTCTCCCTGTGACGAGCGGGAGAGCGACCACAGTAGTGACGGATCAGGACCCGGACGACGATCCGGTCTCGATCAGCTGCGTGATGACGGCGACGAGAACCTCCGCGAGGAACGTTGATGCAGAGCCCATTCGAGTATCTCCTCGTTCGACGTGTGCGCTCGATCGAGCGCAGACTGCGCAGCGCTGCAATGCCTTTCATCGCATCCGCATGCTGTGGCAGACGGTAGACAACTCACGCTCCGCGCATGCGATGGCCGGCGCCACGATCGAGGGTCCCGCTTTCCTTACAGCCTTCCCCTGCCCCCGATCCGAGGGCTGCACAGTTTTCGGAGCCTCCGACCACATGATCGTCATAAGTGGGGATTATGACGATCAACTCGTCTGCCTGATTTCACTGCAATCAAGGTCGATCTAACTCAAGTTTTCTGTAACGGAATACGAATTAATGTCCTTTCCCCAGTTCGATGCATTTCATAACGTTTCGTTTCGTGACAGTATGGTGTCTTTATTACGTAACTTAATGCGATACACTGCTCTCGACCTGGGATTTCGGAGCGAGACCACGAGGACCACCGATGACCGACGCACACTCCCCCACCCCCGAACCTGCCACCGACGACGAAGACCCGCGCAAGCCCCGGGTGGGGCGTCCGCGGAAATACGCAACCCCGGCCGACCGCGTGCGCGCCTACCGCGAGCGCGAACGGGCCAAGAAGGAAGCAGCGGGCACGGCTCCGCCGGCAGTCGACAGCCCCGACGATGCGGTCTCCGCGCTCACGTCTGCCACCACCGCGCTGCGGGCACTCGCCACGAACACCGTCGAGCAATACGCCGCGATCGCCGACCGGATCACCACCGCGGTCGACAAACTCACCGACGCCGAAGCGCTCGAAGCGCAGATGGCGCGGTCCGCCGCCGAACTGGCCAAGGTCAAAGCCGACGCCGACGCCAAGATCGTGCGCCTCCGCGAACAACTCACGCAGGCCCTAGAGGACCGCGACAACGCGGACGCCGCGGTGGCCGCCGTCGACACCGAACTCGCCGACGCCCGCGTCGCCCACACCGAGCAGGTGCGCCGCCTCGAAGAGGCGCATCACACTGAACTGACCCGGGTGAAGGAGGAGCACACAGAGACCCTCCAACGATGGAAGGACGAGTTCGACGCGACCAACGCCGAGCACGCACGTGTCGTCGCCGAACTGCGTGCAACGATCGCCCAGCAGGACGAATCCCTGGCCACGCAACGCCGCGAACTCACCGACACGGTTGCGCAGCGCGACCGCGCGACCGCCCAGATCACCGACGCGCGCGCCGAACTCGCGCATGTACAGGCATCTCTCGAGCGAGAGGTCGCGGGCAGAGAACGTCTCGAGGCCGAACTGGGCGCGGAGCGCGAACGCGCCGCCGAATTGCGTAGCTGGCTCGAAGACTCCCGCATCACTGCGGCGACCGCGCAGGCCGCCGAAACCGCAGCACGCGAACGGGGCAACGAACTACGGGCCGAACTGTCGGCGCTGCGCGACGAGATCAACGCCCTGCGCAGCGAGGCGAAGTCATTGCAAGTCGAGAACACGCAACTCCGAGCCGAGTCGGCTGCCCTGCGTAGCGAGCTCGAGGCAGCGAGAGGATCCGGCACACGCTGAAGGCCCGGACTCGTCACCGAGCGCATTTCAGCGATGCAGCCGGCACCTACCCGGCTTCCGCTGCCGCACGGGCCTGTGCCGCAGCATCCGACGTGCCGGCGATGGCCGCCGTGGTCCGGGCGCCTTCGGCGAGGATGGCGAGCTGGGGGCAAGGGATTCGGGCGCAACGGCTTCGGCGACCAGGCGTGCGACGTAGCGTTAGACGTCTGCCTTGTGCTCGCGCACGATCTCGGTAACACGCAAGTTCGCCGAGCCGAGTTCGCCTAAGGCGTTGAGGAATCGGCAACCGTGGAAGTCGGGATCTGCGAACCAGTCGCTCAGGAAGTCGTCGAGCGAGAATGATTGTTCTCGCCATCCGGCTCCACCGACCAGAAGGACGGTCACGCCATGTCCGCGAACCCGAAGAACATCTCCCTCGAGCCCGCCGCCCAGGCCTTCGTCGAAGCGACGGCCGACCCGCCGTACCTCTACCAACTCGCCCCCGAGGAGGGACGGAAGGCCGTCGACGGTGTGCAGGACGAACCGATCTTCAAACCCGCGATCGACGAGGAATGGATCGAGATCCCCGGCGGCCCGACCGGCACCGTCCAGGTTCGCATCGTGCGCCCGGCCGGGACCACCGGCACGCTGCCGGTCATCCTCTACACCCACGGTGCCGGATGGGTCTTCGGTGACGCCCACACGCACGACCGCCTCGTGCGCGACCTCGCTGTCGGCGCGAACGCCGCCGTGGTCTTCCCCGAATACGACCGCTCACCCGAGGTGCGCTACCCGCACGCACTCGAACAGGTCTGGGCCACCGCGCAGTGGATCGTGACCGCCGGTGCCGAGAAGAACCTCGACGGCACCCGCCTGGGTGTCGCCGGCGATTCGGTCGGCGGCAACATGACCGCAACCCTGACCCTGCTCGCCAAACAGCGCGGCGGCATCGACCTCGCCGCTCAGGTCCTGTTCTATCCGGTCACCGACGCAGCCTTCGACACTGCCAGCTACCACGAGTTCGCCGAGGGATACTTCCTCACCCGCGACGGCATGAAGTGGTTCTGGGACCAGTACACGACCGACGAGACCGACCGCGCCCAGATCACCGCCTCGCCGCTGCGTGCCACCACCGAGCAGCTCAGCGGGCTACCCCCGGCTCTCGTGATCACGGCCGAAGCCGACGTGCTGCGCGACGAAGGCGAAGCCTACGCAGCCAAGCTCCGCCGGGCCGGCGTCCCCACGACGGCAGTGCGCTACCAAGGCATCATCCACGACTTCGTGATGGTCAACGCCCTGCACGACACGTTCGCCGCGAAAGCCGCGGTCGCTCAGGCGGTCGCGTTCCTCCGGGACGCTCTGCACGCGTAGCCGACTCCTTGCGGCGCTCGCACAACAGCGGAGGCGAGCGCCGCAGCGGGGTGCCAGTGATTCAGCCCTGTGGGGTCACCCCCGGAATCGGCACTAACTCGACCCACCGCAGTGCCGATCCCCCGCCCCAGGAAGGACTAGAACTGTTCCGTCGAGGGCGATTCTTAGCCAGAATGCCGCAATCGGTATGTCCCACAGATGCTCAAGTTCGAGGACGCTGCCGTCGTCGCGCCACAGCCGCATCCCCCGTCGCGAGCGAACGGAGCCGGCCATAGTCGACGAAACCGCGGCCGGAAACCCTCGACCATCTACGCGCCGACCCGCCCCGTATTCCAACGCGAGGTCTCGATGTTAGTTTTGCTTCCCCGTTGAAATGGCCGGAGGTCCGCATGCACGCCACACCCCCATCCGAGCTACCGACATACTTCCTCAGCCACGGCGCAGGACCGTGGCCGTGGATGGGCGACAACATCTTCGGTCTCGACCACTCCCATCTGCGCACCTCCATCGAGCGGATCCCCCAGGAAGTGGGAACCGCCCCTACCACTGTGCTGGTGATCTCCGGCGAATGGGAAGCCGACGAATTCACCGTACAAACCAACCCGCACCCCCCGATGCTCTACGACTACGGTGGCTTCCCCGAATTCACCTACCGTATCCAGTACCCGGCACCTGGATCTCCTGCCGTGGCAGCACGCATCACCACCCTGCTCGGCGAAGCAGGCATCCGCGTCGACACCGACCCTCACCGCGGATACAGCCACGGCACGTTCTCCCCCATGCATATCGCGTGGCCCGGCGCGGACATCCCCGTTCTGGAACTGTCGATCAAAGCGTCGTACGACGCCGGCGAGCACCTCGCCGTCGGCCGAGCTCTGGCACCTCTACGCCGCGAAGGTGTACTCATCATCGGTAGCGGATCGAGCTACCACAACCTACGACCGACCGATCCGCACCTCGCAGCACGAGCTTCCCGACAATGGGACGACTGGCTCACCGCCGCCGTGACCGGAGCACCCGAACAACGCAGCGCTCTCCTGCAGAACTGGCACCGAGCACCCGGTGCCCGTGTGGCTCATCCCCGCGAAGACCACCTGCTGCCGTTGATGGTCGTCGCCGGCGCCGCCGAGACGGAACCGGCCCAACGCACCTATCACGAGGATTCCTTCGGTGGAGTCGCGGTGTCGGGCTACCGCTTCGGCAATCCGAACACGCTGCCTGAGCATCTGATTACGCATCCGGCCACACACGGCGAAATGCGGTGGTGAGAAGAGAGTACCGCGGAAGGATACGGACGGCCGACGAGCACGGATCACTCCTCTCCTATGGCACCGGCCGATCGTGGAGAAATGGGACCGGTCATCTGGGCGAGCACCACACCAATCATTGCGGAGCCCGTCGATGCCCCGAGGGAACGTATGAGCGAGTCGAAGCCGTTCGCAGCCACGATCTCGTTGCGGGCCACCGTTCCATGATTAGGCTTGGGCATGACGCCGTAGGCGATGCCCATACCGGCCTGCTCACCGCGTGGGGATCGTCAACGCGACTCCCGCGTCGGTGAACTCTGCGTCGGTGAGGCTTGCTCCGCGCAGGTTTGCATCGGTCAGGTCTGCCTGGCACATCTCAGAGATTGACGCCTGCACTGTCCGCGGCAACGAAGTGATCCGGCGGACCGTCACACGTCAACAAGTGGCCACCGGTACCACTACTTCGTTGCGACGGCGAAAAGGGAGGCTCCAAGAAGGATCGTAGAAGCAAGCGACGGGTTCTCCCACCGGCACCCATTCGGTGTTCTCCAGTGCGCCAAGCAGCTCGGCGGCACGCGTGGCGACCGCCGTAGCGCTGCGGCTACCGGTGAAACGCCGTGCCGCAATCGTTTCGTCAGGTACCTCCACCAATTCCACCTCTTGGTTGTCGGGGGTGGGCAGGGCACTCATCGTCCATTGCGAGGGCATGTAGAAACTGATGATCCACGAGTTGTCCGCACTGCGTGCCTGAGACACGGGCGCAGTCATCGCAATCTTCGGCTTCTCCTCGTTGCCGCCGAGGATGTATTCGGCCAATTTCCGGAAGCCCGCATCTCGTGCACTCTCCTCGTCACCGCGCACCGCCGTCCGAGCGGCCCGTCGCGGCGCGTACCCGGCGGATCTCGACACCGTGCGTCCGCTCCTCGATTTCATAGTGCGGCTCTTCGGTCGCGCCGTCGGGGCTGCGGGGTCGGTGAGGTAGACCTTGTGGCGCAGCTCGATCATCACCGAGCTCACGCGTTCATCGCGGCCGTAGTTGCGCAGCGGTACGTAACTTCCTGCGTACGGGGTGTTCTCGGCGAACTGATCGATCTCGGGCAGGGACGCGAATGCGCCGTGGACAGCGGCGATCAACCATCCGGAGGTGTGGACTGTGTCGGTGCGATACAAGTGCCGGACGTTCGGCGGTGGGGTCCTCGAAGCTGGATGGGGTGGCGGGATAAGAGTGCAGATCGATGATCACCGCGCGTCTGCACATGTCGAATGAGGCATCAACCAGCTCGAGCAGTTCCGGCGGCGAGCACTCGTTTCGACACGCTCACCGTCCGGTATCCGGCCACCGTCCAGATCGCTGCGATCAGTCGGTGGCTGTGAGGCAACGAGCTTGTGAAACACGCCTTAGCTGATCTTGCGTCGGTAGACCGCCGTGGCAGCGACGTATGCGAGAGCAAGGATACCGACGCACCAGGCGAGGGCGACCCAGATCGCACCCTCGATCGGTCGCTGGGCGAAGATATCGCGAATCGTGTCGACGATGGCGGTCACCGGCTGGTTCTCGGCGAACCACCGCACCGGGGCCGGCATGGTCTCGGTGGGCACGAACGCGGAGCTGACGAATGGCAGGAAGATCAGCGGGTAGGCGAAGGCGCCTGCCCCGTCGACGGTCGTCGCGGTAAGTCCCGCGACGACAGCGACCCAGGTCAATGCCAAGGTGAACAGGGTCAAAATGCCTGCCACGATGAGCCAGTCCAGCACGCTCGCCCCGGTGCGAAAGCCCAGGATCGAGGCGACGCCGATGACGACCGCCAGGGAGATCGCGTTCGCGATCAGCGACGTCAGCACGTGCGCCCACAGTGCGCTGGATCTCGCGATCGGCATGGACTGAAAGCGTTCGAAGATCCCGCCCTGCGTGTCCATGAAGAGCCGATAGGAGGTGTAGGCGATCCCCGACGCGATCGTGATGAGCAAGATTCCGGGCAACATGTAGTCGAGGTACGAGCTCGTTCCGGTGTCGATCGCCCCGCCGAACACGTACACGAACATCAGCATCAGAGCGATCGGGGTGAGCGCGGTGGTGATGATGGTATCCGGGCTGCGCAGGATGTGGCGCAGCGAGCGGCCCGTCAGGGTGGCGGTGTCCCGGTAGGCATAGGTGATGGTCATCGTCGCTCCTGACGGGGTGTCGGGGGGTCGCTGGCCGCCTGGGGGTCGACGGTGTCGCTGTTGCCGACGACGGCGAGGAATACGTCCTCGAGAGTGGGCTGCTTCTCGACGTACTCCACCGTCGCGGGTGGCAGCAGTGCTTTCACTTCGGCGAGGGTGCCGTCGACGACGATTCGCCCCCGGTGGAGGATCGCGATCCGGTCCGCGAGTTGTTCGGCCTCCTCCAGGTACTGCGTGGTGAGCAGCACGGTGGTGCCACTATCGGTGAGATCCGCGATGGTCCGCCACACGTCGAGGCGTGCCTGCGGGTCGAGACCGGTGGTCGGCTCGTCGAGGAAGATGACCGGCGGATCTCCGATCAGACTCATCGCGATGTCGAGTCGTCGACGCATACCACCGGAATACTCGGACGCTTTCCGGTTGCCCGCGTCAGTGAGCGAGAAGCGGTCGAGTAGATCGTCCGCGACCCGGCGGGGGCCATCGACGTGACGGAGTTTCGCGACGAGCACAAGATTCTCTCGCCCGCTGAGCATTTCGTCGACCGCTGCGAACTGCCCGGTGAGGCTGATCGACTCTCGCACCTGGTGCGGTCGGGTAGCAATGTCGAAACCGTTGACGGTAGCCGAGCCGGCGTCGACCGAGAGCAGGGTGGCCAATGCCTTCACCAGCGTCGTCTTGCCCGCTCCGTTCGAGCCGAGCAGCGCGAAGACGGTGCCGGGTGCCACGTCGAAGTCGACACCTCGAAGCACCTGCAGGTCCTTGTACGCCTTCTCGAGGCCCCGGACCCGGATCATCGTGCCGGTGGTCATTGCTGTCCTCGTTCTGCATCCTCGGTGGCGCTGGTCAGCCGGGCGCGTTCCTTGTCGATCCACTGCTTGGCCGTGTAGGCCTGCACGAACGTCTCCGTGAACTCGACCGGGTCCTCGCCGACGATCTCGCGCACCGGTGTGCCGTCGATGGCGGCCCGCTCCCAGAGATCGGCCAGGTCTCCCACCATCGTGACGAGGGTCGCGCCGTCGGTGATGCCGCTGGAGTAATTGACATATCGCAGCACTGCCTTCGCAGCGGTGTCGTACGGTGCGGGAAGTGCATCGATGCGGGCGGCGTGTCGTTTGTACTGCTTCTTCTGGTCGAACGATCCGGTGATGTTTTCGATCCAGTTGGTCATGACCGTGATCCTCCCTGGCGCAGTTGTTCGATGCGTTCTGCGAGGAAGTTCCATGTCCTCCAGAACTCGTCGAGTTGTTCATTTCCTTTTGCGTTGATGGAAAAGACTTTTCGCGGAGGACCCTTTTCCGAGGGCACCTTCTCCACGTCCACGAAACCACGTTGTTCCACCCGGACGAGTAGGGCGTACACGGTACCTTCGGCGAGTTCCGTGAAGCCTCGGTCTCGCAGCAGGGCGGTGATCTCGTAGCCGTAGGCGGGGCGTTCGGCCAGGAGCGCCAGGACGATTCCCTCGAGTGTGCCTTTGAGCATTTCCGTCATCGGATTCGCCATTTCCGCCCTCCACCTACTCGGCGTTACTGAGTACCAGTACAAAGTAACGCTGAATACCGGTACTTGGCAACACCGAGTAGTGCCCGAGTGGCTACTCACGGTACGTGAGGCGGGAGGTTCGCGTCGGCGGCCACGTCGTTGACGACCCGTCACCACCGACCTCCTGTAGAAAACCGCGTTCGAAGCCACTGTGCCCTGAGCTCAACAGAGACGCTCGAGGACACGCCTCCTCGGTTCCACACGAAGGCGAAAATCGGCGACGTACCGCTCGACTTCGGACGCCGAGACCAGCCCGCCTCCCTCTGCAGCCGGCACGAAACTCGACATCAGATCTGTCGACGTCGCAGGACACACGGGCCGACCCGTTGCCCCTTACCCGTGTTCCACCTTTTCGTGTGGCCCGACACCGCTGGGGCACACAGGTACTCCGGATCGACTCAGCCTGCCGGCACAGCGCTCGTTGCCGGACCCCGTCCTGCTCGAAATGACCAGCGGCTCTGTTTGTCACGGTTCGCCGCCTCCCGCGGTTGCGTCCATGAAGATGGTGTACGAGCCGCAACTGAATGACCCTGCGGGCGGGTCGTAAACGAACGAAAGACGGTCACCGCGTGATTCTCGAAGAGACCGACCAAAGTCGCTCGAGACAGGACCACGCGATGACCACCGCCCACGATGTCGACCTACGCCGCCTTGTCGAAGACTTCACTCACCGGCGCCAGCCCTGATCTGCTGCGTGAACTGTTGTCGATGTTCATCGACGCTTCGGTGAGCGCCGAAGCCGACGTGTTGTGCGGCGCCGACTACGGCCAGCGTTCCGGCGAACGGATCGACACCCGCCATGGCTACCGGCATCGGGGCTTCGATACCCGGGTCGGCACCCTCGATGTGTCGATCCCCCCGTTGCAGCAGGGTTCGTACTTCCCGGACTGGCTGTCTCAGCGGCGCAAACGGGCCGAACGGGCCCTGACCACGGTGGTGGCGACCTGCTATCTGCTCGGGGCGTCCACCCGAAGGATGGAGAAACTCGTCGACACCCCTCGAGATCACGTCTTTGTCGAAGTCGCCGGTCAGCGTCATGGCGAAAGAGTTGGACGAGCAGGTCGAAGTCTTCGCAGCCGGCCGCTCGACGCCGGTCCCTATACGTTCGTCGCCGCCGATGCGATGGTCCTCGAGGTCCGGGAGAACGGGCGGGTGGTCAACGTGCACACCCTGGTGGCGGTCGGCGTCAACGCCGACGGCTACCGCGAAATCCTGGGTGTCGAGGTCACCTCCACCGAGGACGGCGCCGGCCGGCTGAGCTTTTCCGCGGACTGGTCGCCCAGGGCCTGTCCGGGGTGCAGTTGGTGACCTCCGATGCCCACGCGGGCCCGGTCGGAGCGGTCGGAGCGACCCTACCCGGCGCATCCTGGCCACGATGCCGGACGCATTACTCGACCAACCCGATGGCGGTGACCCCGAGAACATCGTGGCCTGGGGGTACCACCCGCATGCGGGGGGGTGAAGACATTGCCGCATTCGGTCTACGACCAACCCGACGCGGATTCGGTTCGCGCGCAATAGGACCGGGTGATCGACGCTCTCGAATCGAAGCTACCGAAGGTGGCCGAGCATCTCGACACATCGCGAGCGGACCTGCCGACGTTCACCGCGTTCCCGACGCAACACGCCCGCCCAGACCGTCACCGAACCGACGGAGGAGGTGACGCCCGCCTTGAGTGCATAACCCCCACGAGGAATCACGCGACGACCTCGCACACCACCTCACGGGACTTGCCCCGCCAATGCCTCCCCCGACATTGGTGACCTCCCCCCGTTCAGCATGTGTGCGAGCAATGGCCATGCCCCACATCCGGATCAGACAACGACATAGCCGAGTTCGTGGGCCGCGGTATCAACGGCATCAGCCAGACCAGGATGCGACAAGGGAAGAGACAGGACAGGACGCTGCGGAAACGCGTCGGCAGCACGCTCGACGACAGCAACGGACGTACTGCCGGCAAACCGGCCCCGATAGGCGATGCCGTCGAGACCGGTGTGCGCGCGATGGATAGCACGGGCCCAATGCTGCGAGAGACGATGCGGCGCGGAATCGAGAGCATGGTTTCCTCCCACCCGCGTGACCCATGCACCTCCACCGATACCGGACACGTCGAGCAAGCGCACAATGCGGGTGAAGCGCACACCGGTCAGATAAGGGACACCGCGATGGCGATCGATCACCCGCGCCGATTGAAACGCCTCCGCCAATGCACCTCGGGGGCTGGAAGCGCCATACCAAACTCCGTAGCCAGGATGATCCCCGCGAGGGAGCGGATGTTGATCGAACCGCAGGATCGGCCCGAACTCACGCAACGCATTCCACGGGAGAACATGCGAGCCGGTCGTGCGGTGCACGCGCCATACGATCTCGCTCGGCTGCCACTCGAGCTCTTCCTTCGGTAGCAGACCTGCGGTACGAAGCTGCGCGATCGAGGGAGGCGGCGGAAGCATTGCCCCCATCTACGCCGATTCCCACTCGATGGCAGCAAGCACGTCGACCACGCGCTCGATCTCTTCGGGTGTGCCGGCGCTGCCGGTCAGCCACGCGACGATCGAGACCGGCCCACCCTCGACAACCAATGACGGCTGCGGCTGTGTGAGCAGTGTCTGCACCGTCAGCGGGTGCAGGTCCCTCGGGACGTGTGGCAGGACTTTGTCGAGGTGAGGCACTGTCCCACTGTCGGTGAACTGCGCCGGGGGCAACAAGCGGTTACGGCCGGAATCGAATGCCCACAGGGTGCCGTCGGCGATTCGTTGCCTGATGCGGGCCGGCGTGACGCCGAGACGGAGTGCAGCGTCTGCAATGGACAGCGAGGTCGCGACGAGGTTGGCCATCCGGACGTCGCGGTCGATTCGCGCAGCCGTGGCAGCGGGGGGACTCGCGGTGAATCCGGCTTCGGTGAGCACGCGTGCGTCGTGTTCGGACAGTGCTGGTCCGGCCGGATTCGCCGTATGGAGGCCCTTCAGGATCTGCACGAGTTGGTCACGGCCGAGGTCGACGCCGGTCACTTCACGCAAAGCCTCTTCGAAATCGAGGTCGCCTCGCAGATAGCGGCTCTCTGTCGTTGCTTCGCTCATCACCACGACCTCCCTATTTGCGATGATTTACATCCGCAAATACATGATAGCGAACTCGGCCGAGAAGGCACACCCTTATGACTCCCGTCGGCCTAGGGCGTGTTTCAAAAGGTCGCTGGCTCATAGCCACTGACTGATTGCGGCGATCTGGACGGTGGCCAGATACCGCACTGCGAGTTTGTCGAAGCGGGTGGCCACCGCCCGGAACTGCTTGAGTTGGTTGATGCCGCATTCGACGGCATGCCGCTGCCGGTAGACGGTGCGGTCGAAGGCCGGTGGTCGCCCACCCTCGGAGCCGCGGTTGCGGCGGTGCGCGAGCTGATCGGACGGGATCGCAATGGTAGCCCTGATCCCACGTTTACGCAGGTAGTCCCGGTTCGCTCGGGAGCTGTAGGCCTTGTCCGCCAGCACCCGATCCGGTCGCGTGCGCGCTCGGCCGGCACCGAACCG